>JAITSM010000094.1 GCA_031287815.1 Prevotellaceae bacterium | reverse complement strand
TTGACACCTGAGGAGTTGAAATCGGCGAGAGAAGTTGACAATTGGATGGGCGGCTTTATGTTTATTACTACGATAGTATTCATTGCTGTTGTAGCTTTAGCACTTATTTTCTTCTAATTGCTTCTGAAACCCTGTCAATATATTATTAGGCTTACACATTCTCGCCTATCAAATTAATAGTTAAATACTTCGTGTAATATCTCCATCGGGTACATTTTTACTTCACCAAAGCGCGGGTCAGGTATGCGGTCGGTTTCAATGCCGCGTGCCTTGCAAATCTCGGTTGCTTTGCGCCCAAGCGAGGCCGCTTGCTTCAAATCTACGTGAATGTGGTGTAACGTGCCGTAGCCCACAATGGTAAAGTACTCCGGCCGGGTAGCGGTTTTGGCCTTCAGTTCGAGCACCTCTCTTTTTACCTCCTGCAATTCCTGCTGGTTTTCGCGCATGCCCTTAATGGTGAGTTCGAGAATGTCGAGTGTGGAAAGTGTTTTTGGCTGTTGTCTTTCAGCTTCTAATTGTTCCCAACGGATAACTAATTTTGCCCGCGCTTCGTCGTTGAACTTGGTAGCTATATACAAGCATTCTTCTTTTGCGAGTTCATACATTGGTAATTTCCTACCTGTTGAATCTGTGTACTCACTAAGCGGAAATTTCCGCCCAGTAACTTTTTTCCATGCAAGTTCCATTTTACGAACAGCTTCCAACACATCTTTGTGCATCTTTCCTGTCACTTCCGCTATTTGCAGGGAAGTCATTCTATCCGTTTCTTGAACTAACGAAATTTGTTTATTTTGATTGATTCTCATATTTGGATGTTATTTTTTAATAAATGGTTAATAATTAATCATTAACCACTAATCATTATTTTTCAAATCCTGCCACCACTGCCCGGCGCGGGGCTTTCATTTCTGTTTTATACAACTCTGCCGCAGCCTCCATATAGGCAAAGAACTCCTCAATGTCCATGTCTAACACGGCATCAATCCCGCCGCCGGTGAAGTGTGCTAAAAACACCACATCGGCGCGAGACATTACCCGTTTTTTATGCCGTCTCCCTCATCTATGTCGTTGGCAAACCGCACAATTTCGTTAATCTCTGTGTCGGTAAAGCCGTCGAGCATGTCGTCATACACTATCGGTTTCCCGTTTACCAATATTTTGGCGGCGGTAATGTGCATGCCGCGTTCCACGTCGGTGAGCCGCTTGTTGTTTGCAATGTCCATCATCTTGCGGGCGGTGATGCTAACTACGTCAATGGCGGTGCCATCGGACAACTTCATCGATTTCTTGGCGGTTAAGTTCGGTTTTCTGTTTAATGCTTCCATTGTTTTAATTAAGAGTTTAAAAATTAAGAATTAATTTGTTTATAACTAAAGCTATTTTTGAAAACAAGCATCAAAAACGGCTTTATTATATAGGTTCACTTCACCATAATTGGCATCGAATATCTTTTTAATATCGTATCCAAGTTCATGCGAAATAGCTTTCAATCTTCGCCAGTTGATTTTTCGCCAGTTCATTCTATGCTCTTTGGCATAGCGTTTGATGGTCATCCATTCTTTCGACTGGTCTAATTCCTGCATTTTTTCTTCAAGCAAAAAGCTTGTCTTCCTGTTTGCAAGTTGAAGTTTCTCATTCTCCTCAATTTTTGCGACCAGTTGTAATAGCGCTTCCTTATAACTTTGCGGAGCAATCTCTTTTAGTTTTTGCTCACAAGCAATAAAATATTGTCGGGCCTGCTTTCCTTTGGCATTACCTTCAACCATTGCCAATTCTTTGGCGCAATCAATTGAAAGAGCGTACTCAATAGAACGACCTCCGGTTTCACCAATTAGTGAAACCGACTGATAATCTACGTTCTCCACTAAATCATACTTTTGGATTCGATGCTTTATCCAGTCTGAGAACTGTTTTTTGTTTTCCAAGAAAGCATGAAGTAGCCGTGCGCTCACGGCTTTTTTTCCGTTGTGCTCGGAAATTGGAATTAATATCTGAATGTTTGTTTCCATAGCAGTGAATAAAGAGTTAAGAATTAAACGCCGGCGCCAGCCGACTCTTAGTTCTTAACTCTTAGTTCTTAGTTAATGTTATATCCCCAAGTTCTGGCGGCGTTCGGCCATTAAGTCCTCGCCGCCTACTTTGTAGATATTGTTCAGTACGTCTAATTCCACAATAGCCTCTCCGTCGATTTCCTGTTTGAAATACAGGATTGAAAACGTACTTTCTACCTCCGTGTCTTCTTTTGGCTTGAAGGTGCCGCCGGGGTGCTTTTTGGAATAGCCGCGCAAATAAATTACAATCGGCACTTCTTCCTTTATCCCCTCGCCGCCGTCATATTCGGCTTTGCTGGAACGCACCATCAAATCGACCGGCTTTAAAAAGTTGGCCAGTGTTTTCAGCACATCGCTCGCGGGGTATGTCCATTTAATGGTGGCTTCCATTTTGTCGAAGCCGTTGAAAAATTCTGCACTGCCTACCATACCCAGCGATTTGTAGTCGGTCATTACTGCGGCTATGTCGGGGCAGGTTACTTCAGACGCTTGCCCGTGTACACTGCCATCGTTTACATAAATGTTTGCGTCATATACTTTTGTTATTTTCATAATGATGAATTGTTACGGATTAATACTAATTTATTCAATAGCGGAAAGGGCGGTCAAGTCGATTTTGTAGGTAAACGTCAGCCGTTGCATTGGGATGGCCGGCGTAAATTCAATGTCGAACGTCAAATGTCCTTGCGCCAATTCATTCAGCGAATTGCTCTCCGGGAGATAGAAACATTGCCCCTCCACAATCTTTCCCTGTGCTTTCAAGCCGTTCAGGTATTGGTTTACCGTGTTACGGATGGCATCCACATTGGCTTTAATAAACGGCTTATCGACAAATCGCACACAGGCCTGTTCAATGGTGCGCTTCATAATGGCGCGCGTGCGGCGTACACATTCAAAGGCTTCGGTGTTGGTGTTTCCTGGAAATCCGGCGGCATAGTTTCCCCATTCCACAATACCGTTGCCATACATGTTCACGGCGGTGGTTACACCTTTAGAATTCAATAGATTAGCCTCGCTACTTAAGTCGCCCAGTGCAAAGGTGAGCGCTACATCCATGCCCTCAACGCCTGTTATGCGGTGGTTTGAACTCGACACATGCCAGCCTTCTTCCATGTCGATTTTTGCCCGTAGCCCGGCGCAAAACGCAGACATCGGCACGTTCAGGTACTTTATGAGTACTTCCGGCGTGTATTCGGGGTTGGGAATGGTTTCCGGCACGTCGGGGTTAGTATTGCTATTATATTCCGGGTTTTTAATGGTTTCCTCTACTTCGGGGTTGTACTTCGGGTTGGGCACTAAGAAGTGCGGGAATAATAGTTTTTGACCGTCGGTCAGTTTGGAAAAATCCCCATCGTTACCGCGCGAGGCGAGAGCCTCCTTAAACGTATAGCCATCGGGCGTGTCGATGTAGGCCATAGCTTCGGTTTTGTCGGTGATGACGATTAGTTCCTGCTTCACCGCGCCCAATGCCGAATAGTGGGGCACGATGTAAATCATCGGCTCAAATCCGAATTGACCCAATGCGGTTTCAAAGAGTTTTAACCCTGTGCGCACACCGGAAACATCTACCGTTCCTACGATATCTTCCGCCACTATTGTATCACCGTTGGCGGGTGTTACTTTTACTACCAGCACCAGCGCGCTGCCGCGTGTGCCGTCTTGCATCCGTATAGCCTTCAAGGCTTCCGGTATGGTCCCATTTGTGCCGAATTGCGCGTCGTCTTTTTCGCTTTTGCACAAGATAATTTCGTTGGCTTCGCCGGCGCCGGCCGTGCCAACCAATCCGATTACCGCCGTTACCACGTCATTGACTGGTACGAAGTCGGCGGGCAGGTTTAAGTGTTCTATTCCGTGTAAAAATTCCATAATAGTTAAGAATTAAGAGTTATTTTTTTTGTTTGTTTGTTTTCTTGGGGCGCTCTTCAGGCGCGGGTTCGCTATTCAGCGGCTCGGCCGGCTCAATGAGACGCCGTGCCAGCAGGGTGCGTACCACATTTTCTTCTTCCGGCAGTTCTACTACATCGCCTTGTTTTAAGATGTATTCTTTTTTTTCGCCGCCGATATTTATCGAAAATATGACACAGGGTTTAATTGTTTTGTACGTTTTCATAATGAGTCTACGTTATTTGTTATTTTTTTAATAGTGCCGGTTTCCTGTTCGTCGGGACATGCAACCTTGTAATGTCCAAATGAAAATGTGAGGGCATATTGCCAGTTGTTCTGCACGCCCGCCACATAGCCAAAGGAATTAAGCGTGATAGCCGATTGAGCATTGGGTAACCAATACCCCATTAACCGCCGGCTTATTTTTTCATACAGGTCGAAAATACCCATCTCTCCGCGGCGGCTTAAGGCCCGGATATATATTTCACAGCTTATTGTTTCACGCTGCGCAATAATGGCGAGATTCTCCGGTTCTTCGAAGTTTCCACCGTTGATTATTACAAACAACTGCGGGTTAGTCGTCGTTCGCACCGCGTTCATGGCGTCAACATGCGGCAATACCGCTATGTCAACCCCTTCCATTTGCAGGCGCTCAACCAATAAATCTTCATATTGTCCGTAATAGTTCATTGCTGTATGTGCGGTTCTAAGTGCGCCACGTAGGTTTTTCCATCGAATTTGGTAGTAATGTCCTGTACAAAATAGGTCATTTCCCCTACCGTGATGTACTCTCTATTACCTGCGTCAACGGCTTCCTTCAGGCCGGTGAATGTGCCGGCATAGTATTCTGCCGTTACGCTATTGGGCCGATATTCGTAGCTCTCGCTATCGCCTATTGGGAGCGGCTCGGTGGGGTTTTTAAAGAGTATCCGGCCGGGTACTTCGTGGCCGTCAGACGAAAGCCAAACGGCGTTTTCTCCCATTAGGGCGGTAACGGTTGAAAACGCCTGTCCGGCCATATCGTCAAACTCGGCCATGATTAAAATGACAGTTTTACTGCTACGGTTGATTCTCCGGCGGCTGCATCGGCCCACACGTAGCCGGCAAACGTGTTGCCGGTAGCCGTGCCTATAATGGTAACCGCGCCGCTTTCCGCTACATTCACATAGGCTTGTGCGCCTTGTGTGAGTGCGCCGCTACCTTTGGCCAATTTGTACACGCCTTCGATAGCTACTGCTATCGTGTCGCCTACCTCTCCATCGGTAACAGCCACGCCAACCAGCTTGCCAATAACTACTATGTCGCCGCTTTTTACAGCCGCGCCGGTTACCTTATAATTTAAAACCTTTCCGTCTTCTACAAAATTTTTCATAATTGTTTGTTGTTTAATGTTTTTAATTCTTTACCCTTCACGCTTAGGCGGCGCCGTTTGCTTTAACCATGCCCCTGAAATCAATGGCCGCGGTGCCGAAGTCGCCGCGTACGGCATACTTCATGCTGTCGGTGTTGAAATCATCTTCATTGTTTACGCGCAGGGTTTCGTTGCCTTGCAGGTAAGCGTAATAAAGACTGTCGATAGCGTTCGGGTCGGCGCTCAAATACCACGCTGTGGCGTCGGTCAAACGCGGCTCTACGATAATGGTAAAGGCGTTGGCAAATACGTTCACGTCTTGCGTGTTCGACGGCGTTACTACCGTCAACAGTTTGCGGGCTTCTACTTCGAGTTCCGGTGGTACGATAAGGAACTTCGGCACCACGCGGATACGGCGCTTTCCATCAATGCCGGTTTGTTTCTTAAAGAGTAACAGGGCGGCAGCAAGGCCTGCGGCGTTCAATGCGCTGCCGGCACCGGTTAACAGGTTCTTGTGATCGGCGTGAAACAGGGCTTTGTTGTCACCTAAGCTAACGTTGTCGGTGATTAACCCCCATACGAGGTTACCGCGTAACTCGTCCCAATCCTTTACAAACCGTGACGGGATAATGCTAAGCGCATCAAGGTCGTCGTTGATAAACGCTTGGCGGGTGAATTTGATACCTTCGGCGTAGCTCTTCACACGGATAGCTTGTTTCCCTTCTACCAATGTGGTATATTTGATTTCGCTGCCTTCGGGCGTTTCCGCCATTCCATTGGCGCTTTCTACTTGATAGAGGTTCTTTGCGCGGAAGTCGTTCACGCTGGTTTGGCGGGCAATTTGATTCCAGAACTCCTCTACAAAAGTGTAGTCGGCGCGCAACATCTTGTCGATAGCGCCTTCAAACAAAATGGGAAAGTCGCTTGAGCTGTGCGCCCGGCTGAAAACCAAATTGGCAACAGCCATCTTATCCATCCCGCGCACGTTTGCGCCGCGTTCAGCTAACAGCTCTTTGCCCATTTCTACCAGCGTCATGCCGCGATAGTCACCGGCGCCTTTTTCCAATTTAAACACTGACGGATATACGCGATGCAAAATAGCGCCTTGTATAGCGGTGCGCTTCTTTTCAATGGCCTCAACACCCAAGCGCATGTCATGCGTGCCGTTGACGGGCGGCGTTTGGCCGGCAATGACCTTTTCAATAACTGCCTGCCGGCATTCTTCAACAGGTTTATTGCTTTGGTACAGTTCTATTCCGAAAGAGTCGGGAAGTTTCGCGGCGCGCACCGATACCAGGATGGCGTCTAAGCGGGCGCGCTCCTGTTTCGTGGCCTGTGTACGGATTTTCTTTACATCAATCGCACGGTCGCCTTCTTCACCTTCTTTTTCTTTCTCTTCGCCCTTTTCCTCGCCCTCTTTTTCTTTCGGCTCTACCTGTATGGTGTCGCCTACTTCTCCATCTTCGAGTGCGACATAAACCTCACCGTCAATGGTGATTTCATCGCCTTGCTTCACAGCTTCATCAACTACTTCGTAATCAATGGCATTTTCGCTTCTGTTTGCTTTTGTTTTCATGTTTTTTTTATTTGAATTAAGATTTATAATTTCTATTTCGTTTTGTTCACTGTCGGACGCGCGGATGCCGCTGTTAATGTCGGCCGGCACCGGTGCTAACGATATCTCCATGGGCATCCAGTCCACAGCGCGATAAATGGGTTTTTTGCCATTGTCCTGCGGCTCGCGCATAAATTTGAATACGCGGTAGCCCACCGAAATACCGGTAATAATGCCATCAACAATATCCTGAAATATTTTGGTGACCTCATCACGTTGCGAGAACTGCAGGCGGGCGCACGCTTCCCGCTTGTCGTTAAACCACACCTTCGAGGCGCGCCCCAGCTGGCTGTGTACCGACCATGTGTTATGTGCGTCAACTACCGGAAGCCCGGCATTGACACGTTCCATGCGCATGGCGCTTTCTTCGCACAACAGTATTTCATCGTAGGCTTCTTCCCATCCGAAACGCATTACCGGCGTTTCGGTGGCAAATACCACATCCACTTCGCGGGTTTTCGTGTCTATGGTGGCGGGTTGTATCAGCGCCCTGCCGTATTGTTTATTGATTTTTGTCATTATTTAATAATCTGAAAAAAGTTTGTATTATTCGAATAAATATCATATCTTTGTGTCATGAAAACAGAAGTAGCAAAATTTTTACTTGACGTAGCAAAATTGCTTATCGGCGGTATATTACTTGCCGGCGTCATGCGGCAGGACATCTCCCCAGTGGTACTATTTTCCATCGGAGGCGGCATAACTGTCCTGTTTATTGCAGTTGCTTTTGCAATAATATGGTGGGATAACAAAAATAAATAATTATGGAACTGATTTATTTCATTTGCGGATTGGGCTTGTTGCCTTTGGGATGTTTGGTCTATCTCTGTATAGATATTTATAGGGTGAAACGTGCTCGCACGGCATAAATAATTATGGAACTGATTTATTTTATTGGCGCTATAGGTGTTTGTGCTTTGGGTGTCTTGATATATTCCTGTATTGGGATTTACAGGGAGAATCGTGCCCGGAAACATCCTCGCACAACGTGATTTACTTATGATATTGACTTTTGCCATTGCTATTCCTATTCCTCCTTATCCGGCGCTTTATCGCTGTCGGGTGATGGCGTGGCAGCTGCCGACATGACGCTATCCACATTCAAACCTAATTTCTTCAGCCGCTCTACATCCTGTTTATATTCCTCAAATAGCTCTTCCGGCTCGCGCCCAGTTTCGCGAATGGTTTCGCTGATGGTCGCTAAGCCCGATTTAATCTTTGTCACCTGCGCATCGGTTTCTTTCACCGGGTCGAGTTGCTGCACGCGCGGGGCTGTCCATCCGGCTTTAACCGGATGCGAAAGCAGTCCGGTTGTTATACACGCATCTATAAACCATTGCCACGCTGGGACACACAACTGCGGTACCAACATATTATATTGCCAGCTTTTGAAATTGGCGGTTACGTCGATTTTGCCCATGCGCCCCGATGTGAAATTCACACGCGAATAGTCCATGGTCAACATTTCGTATGTAATGCCGTAGGCGGCAGCGATGCCCCGCAGGATATTCAATGAATAGCTGTCATAATCCGATACGCTCGGCGGGTTGGAAAATTCAACGGTTTCGCCGTTTTCCAGATACTGCACCATGCCGGGTTCAAGGTTTTCTAGCTCTTCCGGCGTTTTATCTTCCGACCCTGTTACGAATGCAGAAAAGCAGGCGGCTACTCTTTGTTTCACCAACTGCGCATCTTCATAGTCGCTAAAATCCGACATTTTCATAAAGGAAGCCACACCCATAGGTATGCCGCGGCATTGCCCTATGCGTAGCACTTCAAAGGCGTGCAATACTTCCGACTTGGGGACAAACCGACTATCATTGGCTATGCCGAAAACACTGCCTTCGCCGGGGTGATAGTCGAACAACCAATAACCCAGTAAACGCCCCTCTTTGTCGTATTGCACACCCAGCCGTGCAATGCCTCTGTCGTTGCTGCCATTCTTTGAGTGGTCCAGTTGGTCGCCTTCCAATAGTTGGAGCTTCAGCGGTACGGGATTGTCAGCGTCGGGATTTACCCATCGTTTCATTACCAATACGTCGCCGCCCTCTGCAATGGACCGCATGGCCAGTTCCTGCAAACCGTAAAATGTAGTTCTTTCATACCAGTCGCAGGCGGTGCTGTTTGCCCAGTCGTTCCAAAGCGCTTTAACCTGTTTCGTTTTTTCGAGCTCCCCGGCGGGTGCAGGCTGGATGCCTTCGCCTACTGTGTGCTTAACAATAGCTTCAATGGCCCGCCTCGACCATCCGTTGTTGCGCGCCATGTGGCGGGAGCGGTCACGGAGCGTAACCAGTGCGCCGGCAATCTCGCGGTTTGCCCCAGTGGATTGCGCCAGCCGGAACGCCTTTCCGCGCCGCGCCTTGTCGGCAGCTTCGTAGGCGCGTTGCTTGTGCCGGCCAACCCTTAAATGAAATTTCCCTATGTCTATGTTTACTGCCATTCGCTTACTTTATTGGAAAATAACCGCGGTCAAATGAAGCCAACCGGCGGCGGCGAATAGTTCTTTCAGGATATAATTCTGCTTCCATAGCTCGCTTTAATGCGCTCATTTCATCGAATGAGTTATAGGTAATAGTCTTGTCTCCGTAAGTGACCGACTTTATACCCCTCGCTATAGCGTTAACTAATGCCTGATATTGTTCAACAGTATATGCCATTCGCATTTGTTTTCTGCGAATATAAAGAAGTATGGTTGACTATAAAAATGGATTTGAAAAATATGGAAAGAACTTTCCAAACTTTTGAAAAATATGGAAAGAACTTTCTATATTTTGGTGCTTCGATAAAGTTTATTATCTTTGTACGTCAAAGCATAACTATACAAATCATGGAGTAATTTAGAATAAATTTCAGGTTATGGAAAGAAAAAAAATCAGAGAAAAATTAGGTGATTTTTTTATTGATATTGCAAAGCTGGTATTCGGCGGCGTAGTATTGAGTATTATTTTAGACCTTGAAATGAATAAAATGATAGTACTATCGGCGGGGATAATAACCACTGCCTCGTTAGCGTGGTTAGGCTTTTATTTGTATAATAAAAAAAAGTAATTATATGGAATTTATCTACTTGTGTATTTTTCTTTCGGTTGGTGCACTTATCGCGTTAGCCGTAATGCACTACGCAGACCGACAAAAAACGAAGCACGGCGAGTTCGCATCTCACGCTTAATTCTATAAGTTTTATCTATCCCAATAGCTGCTCCGCCGGCGTTCGCGCCTAATAAAATATTATTTCCATTTTGTCGGTTGCTTCAAGGAAAAACCGTCGGGGAGTGTTATGGTCTCCGGCAATACACATTCTTCATACATTTTATATTCTGTAAGTATTTTTATACCATTACTCCATTTTTTAAGGTTGAAAGAATGTCGATTTGGCGGAAAACAAACAATAATTTTATGTGATGGGGTAAGTTCTTTGATGCGTTCTATAGGCGGCACAAGGTCGCTGTCGGCAGAAATAAGCATACTAATATCACACCTTTTTTGATAAACATCTGCAAGCATAGCTGTAGCGATGCGAACATCAGTTTCTTTCTCTTCAAAAGAGTGATTAATTTTATGACAATATTTACATCTAATGTCTTTCGTCAGATATTTTCCAAGAAAAAGATTGAATCGCGGATTTAATTTATTAGCCTGAAAAAGTGCATCTTGACGTTTTGACTTTTGTGGATCGGTGGGTTTTGCAGAGAAATAACACACTTCAACAAGCTGTTGATGTGGGCGTAGGAGTTTCTCTGCAAATTTGACCATATCCAGCCAATAGTATTTGCGCCATCCTTTCGACTTTAAACCATAGTAGAAATTAAACCCATCTACATAAACAATTACCTTTTGTTTCCTTTGTTCCATAAGTTTAATAAAAACCCCTCTGCTTTTGAGGGGTCAGCCTTAGTCTTTCCCAACTAAGGGGAGTATCGTATTATTGCTAATACGATACAAAGATAAATATTTTTATTTATTTATGTCAAATTTAACAATCATTTTTGACATAAATTTTTAATATAAATACATAAACATATTGATAATAAGCTATCTGTCCCAATAGCTGCTCCGCCGGCGTTCGCGCTTTTCGCGCGGCGCCCGACGGGGTCTCTCATTAGCTGCCGTCGGTGCGGTACTGTCCGGAGCGGGCGGCTCGACGCCGCCCATCGCCGCCAGCCTTGCGGGACTTAGCCGGTCTAACCCAACTATCACCGCAGCGGCGCGGGCATATACGCGTACATCCAGAGGCTCATTTCTCTCATATACCTTTTGCCACACATAGCGCGGGTACCCGCGTACTATTTTCTTCACCTGTTCTTCGGCGGTTAGCCCGCGAAAATAGTGCTCGTCGTATTCCGGGAAGTGGCAATAGCCCGGCGGCGGGTTGCCGTCAGCGGCGCGCTCCAGCCGCAGTGCGGCGTATAATTCGCTTTTCAAAAACGATACGCCGATGTTCCATTGTCGCAGCTTGCCTACACGCTTCCCGGCTTTGGTTACATCTACCGTCTTTGGCGGTGAAACGGCCATGCCTAAATTATCCTGCCCCTTAACAGGCACCACACGCGACGCGTCGAAGCGCCGACAAAAGGCGTATACGTGCGAGGTGTTGTAGCCGGTATCGACTGCCATTAGCCGTACAGGAAATTCCACACCGTCGCCGCGCGTCCATCGCTCGGAAACTATTTCCGCCAACTTGTTCCATACGATTACCCCGGCGGTATCGCCTTCCAATACGCGGTAGTCGATAGAGTAGGACCGTTTGTCGGCGCACCAGCCTACTATCTCCAGTTCGATACGGTCGCGCTGTATGTCCACGCCGGCGGTAAGGAAACAAACGTCTTTCGGGATTTCGTTTAAACGGTAACTTTCGCGACGGTTATACAGGTTTTTGTATGGCGGCGCCTCGCCATGCTCCGCCCACGTTTCGCCAAGCGTGGTATTGATAAACGTTTTTAGCTTGCTTTGGTTGTCTTTCGACTTTATAAAGTCATCTGCAATCTCGCGCCAGTACTGCCAGCCGTAAGGACTGTACAGGGAGTTCAGGTGAAAGCCTATTGTTTCATGGTTTGAGCGCTCCGGCACTTCGGGTATCCACACGCCGTTCTTGAGCATATCGACTTTGTGGCGCTCCTCAATCAGTGCCCCGCAATGAATACAGCAATACTTTGCCGTTTCCGGTTTCCCGTCGTCCCATTTCAATTGATTAAATACCAGCTTTTGCATGCCCCCGCAGTGTGGGCATGGAACATGGTAGTAGTTCTGGTCGGTTTCCAGAAACTCCCGTTCAATAACCGACACGCCGCTAATGGTGGGCGTGCTGATAATGAAAATCTTTTTATTGGGGAACGTCCGGGTACGGGCAATGGCAAGGTCTATTGGCGAACCTTCGCCGTCAAGGTCCAGTGGGTAGGCATCCACCTCGTCGAGTATAAGGTAACGGACAGGTACGGAGCGCAGGCCCGCCGCGCTGTTCGCTCCGGCCAGATAGAGCGTGCCGCCGTGAAAGTTCTTTTGCGTAATGGTATTATCACCGTCGCGGCTTTTCTTCGCCGACACCCGCTCCTTCAATTCCGGGCAAGCGTCAATAAGGGTATCGATGCGCCCTTTCGACAGTTTCTTCACCATCTCTTCGGTAGGCTGTACCATCATAACAGGGGCCGGCGCTATGTGCATCGCATAGCCAACGAAATTAGAGCCGACTTCCGTTGCCCCTATTTGTGCAGATTTCATAAGTACTACCTTCTTATACGTTTCGTGGTCGCTCAGGCAGTCCATTATTTTACGCATGTAAGGGGTACGGTCTGTGCTATACTTGCCCGGCATTGCCGACGCAATGGGTGACAGGTAGCGGTGCTCATCCGCCCACTGTGATACGGTTAAACGCGGGATGGGCCGCAGTCCATCAAAAAATCCTTGTATAATGGTATAGTCATTCATACTTTTGGGCTATTTCTGATAGTTTTTCTAATTCCGCCGCAATAGCATCATGTATAAGATTGCGTACTTTCGTTCGGTTTTCAACAACTGCAATAATGTCATCGGTTATTCTTTCCGGGATGGATAACAGTGCATCGCGTATTTGTTTTCCCGCCTCAAACAAGTTATTATATACGTTCTCTTTCGATATCAACGAGCCTTCTTTTTCCTTTAATTCTATTTCTGCTGTTTGGGCTTTTGCTGCCTTTTCACGCCGCAGCGCTTCCTCGAATGACATCTTTTCCCGAACTTCTTCTTTGTTTTTTTTGATATCCTCGCCCACAACGTCCGGTGCAAATTTTTTGATATACTTCGCCAAAGTACCGCGTAGCGTTCGGGAAAGGTGGTGACCTGCGTTTAAATTTTGGTACCAACTCACCGCCGCCGGCTGCGGGTTCACATACATAGGCGAAGTCGCCCCCGTTCCTACTCTCTTCACGCACTCTGCCGAGATTTTGCCATGCGTAATAGCGAGCGCAACCGTCCTGCTACTTAACCCGGCCAGTCGCTCAAACTCCGATAATTTTATCCATCCTTTTGGTATTTTTTTACTTTTCATTTTGTAAACAATTGAAATACAGTTTAGTATATAAAAACATTTCACTAACTAACGAAAAAACGCGGTGCTTACTACCCCCTCTTCAGCGGTCAAACAGAACCTAAAAATTTTTTGCAATTTTTTCAACCTTACTTCTCAAAATACCTTCTACGCGGGCAACAGCCTCCGCTCCCATAAACGTTTGAACATCGTTCGCAACGCTCTTTGAAACACCCATTGCAAATACAGAGGCCGTATGCACTTGTGTTATACGTGTTTTCCCACTTGCCGTTTTTTTCCGTTCAGGGACAAAATCCCTTTTATCGTAGCGCCCGCGACTGAATACACCGGTATGTCCACTGCTCATTGTCGCAATGAACGAATTACGAATAATTTCAGTTTTACCTTTATGTATGGTAACAGCAATTGACGAGCCTTTTTGCTTGGGCTTAAATGCTATTATCGGCAACCGTTTATCATTTATATGGATACCACCATACAGATTATAGCTATTTGCTTTGGGAAACACTGTCGCCATCCGTGAAAGGTATTTTTGGGAAATATTATATTCATTCTTTACTTGTTTATTGATGCGCGGTATAGAACGCGAAAGAGCGCTATTGATACCCTGCGCCGCCCCTTTCAATATTTCCTGCTTTGATAACTGTTTTTCAAATTGCTGCATTATGCGCTCAATTTCGTCTTTTTTCTCTGTTGTAAAGTATATTTTCATATTATTTATTTTTTTTGGTCATACAATTAATTTTATGGTATGTGTCGTACATGTCGTGAGTAGCACGCGCTACCATGCCTGATAGCGCACTACGACAACTAACCGGCAAATTTGATGTCTTTTGCTTAATTTTTACATATTCTGCAATAATACCGGGAACGGTCATAACACCTTTTTCAATTAGCGTGTTAAAGGGCGTTCGTCTCCATTTCTTTCCTTTTGGCAACGTCACACAATAATGGGTCTCTATTTGTTTAATTTCAGCTTCCAAATGCGCCTTGAAATGCCTATCTGCAAACACACCATCTATAGTGTCGGGCGGATGGAGCAATTCCATGTTTTGTTCCTCAAATTCAATAGGTTTCATTGTTTACTTTTTTTTGTTCTAAGATTTTTAACTGTTCATCAATTTTTAAATACGTATCGACAGCTTTTGGAATGCGATGTTTAAAAAATTCAAACCACCGGCGCGATATACCGGCCATTCTGCATAGTTCTGCTATGGATATATTTTGTGCATTCGCGCGACGTACAATATCGTTTGCTATATCTTCCATTTTTTGTTAAAAGATGTCATTTTTCGTTTCGGAACCGCCATAGTCATATATTTTTGTCATGCCCACGTTATGGCGGAACTTCACTCGCCCACAAGCGCCGTCGCGATGCTTTTCGATTAATAATTCGCCATAGTTAGTTGTATCAATAGGGTTACCTTGTTTATCCTCAACCGCCGCGCCGTAGTATGCCGGCCGGTAAACGAAAATAACAAGGTCGGCATCCTGTTCGATAGCCCCGCTGTCGCGCAGGTCACTCAATTGTGGAACGCCGTTTTTTTGCCGTTTTTCTACCTCTCTGGAAAGTTGGGATAGCAGGATAACCGGAACATCCAACTCTTTCGCTATAATTTTCGCTTCGCGGCTCATGGCCGATACTTCTTGTTCGCGATTTCGGTTGTCTGTGCCTTTTTCCCGGCACAACTGCAGGTAGTCAATAAAGACAATATCGCATTTTCCCTGTTTTTTCATGGCGCGGGCCTGCGCACGAATACGGCTCATGGACACATCACTGCAGTCGTCAATGAAAATCGGCATCGGAAATTGTTCAATTGTTCCAGCGGCTTTCTCCATTTGTAAAATATCATCGTTGCTCATATACCCACTACGAAATCGGTTGGGCGCTATGTCGCTTTCCGATAAAAGGGACCGGCTCGCAAGACTTCTTTTTGACATTTCGAGTGAAAAAATCAACGCCGTATGACCGGATTTAGCGGCGGTCTTTGCAAAATGCAACATCATGGCTGTTTTTCCCATTGACGGACGGGCAGCAAGTACGATAAGATTTGCCTTCTGCCAACCGTTGGTAATCTTATCCAAATCTATTAACCCGGTACGGATACCGGAGCACTTGCCGTTCCGTATGTTCTCTATCCGCTTATAGGCTTCATCCAATACTTCGGGCAAGATTTGGCTTAAACTCGAAACATCCATCTTGCCGGCGATTTGCATGGCAATTTCATTCATTTCTTGCTCGACGATGGATAGTGCTTCCTCAACGTCACCGGTTTCGTTAAATCCCGCTGCGGTGATTTTATAACCAGCCTGTATAAACCGGCGTAATATGTATTTTTCAAACAGTACTTTTGCATGGTATTTCACGTGTGCGGCGCTTCCGACTTCTAACGTTAGCTGTGATAGATAATGGCTTCCCCCTGTTTCTTCAAGTTCGTTTGTTTGTTTCAACGCTTCGGATACGGTGAGAATATCTACAGGCTTACGCTGTGCGTTTAAACGCAACATAGCGCGGTAAATGATTTCGTGGTTGCGCTTATAGAAACATTCGGGATTGAGAATATTTTTCACGTCATCAAGGGCGTCGTATTGCAGCAGTATAGCCCCTAATACTGCTTTTTCAAGGCTGAGCGCATGTGGCGGTATTTTACCCATTTCGATAGCTGCAACATCAATCGGTAATGTATGGACTTGATGGCTTTTCATTTGTTTTTTTATCATTTTTTCTCCTTTTTAGCCAATTTTTGGCGGTTAAACATGCTGATATGTTTTTCTTTAACAGTGGGGCATAGTTGTGCATTTCTACTAAAACGGTTAGCACCTCATCGCGTTTCCACTGGGAAAATATTTCCGTGTACTCACGTTCTGTGAATGGTTGCTTCATTTGCTCCACACGTGGAACAGTTTCCGCTAACCACTTTTTGAAGTTCAAAAACTTTTCACTCGGAGGCTCCCCCTCACTACCCCCCGTGGGGGGGACTATAGGGGGGGTATTAGTTTTAGTTTTAGTATTAGTATTATTTAGTTTATTATTATTCTTATGTTGTCTTATAGAACTACTAACGGAACTACTAACGGAACTACTAACGGAACTACTAACGGAACTACTAACGTAACTACTAACGTAACTACTAAAATTATTTAAGTAGTACTGTGTATTTTTCTTAATAGCTTTCCCGCTATCAAATTCGATTAACCCTACCTGCTTTAAAGTGTTGCGATGCCTGATAAGCGTTGGTTCGCTGGTGTTCAGTATCGCACAGATAAGCGCGTTGGATTGATTAAAGGGATTCTTCCAGCCGAGTTTGTCAGACATGTGCAATAAGTACATGTACAGGTCGCCCTCCGCACCCGTCAAAATACCCTGTTCTCTCAATTTCCAATATTGGTTAATCATTTCTATGTAGTTCATAATTTCCGCCCACTTTATTTTATGAATGTATGTCGTTAAAAATATAGTTGAACCAAGTTTTTGCATAGTCGCGCTTCCCCGCTATCAGGAGTACGGCTATGAAGATTAATACAGACACATAAAGCAGTGCAAGCGCACAAAGAAACAGTGGGGATACCAGCGTGCGCCAGACGAATAGCGGCCATCCGATTTGATTTATAGTGTGTTTAATGCGTTTCATATTAATTGATTTTATTGGTTTAATTTTATAAATTGCTTTACATCTTTCAGTGTTCGGAAAGCATAGTAGGACAGGAAGCCATAATAGAAATTTGTCCACAGAAACAGTATTTTCTTCTGCGGGATATAAAGTCCATCCTGTATGACAATCCTATACTTCATTTACATTAATCGTTAAATATGTTATAATCTCTCCCCACGCAGTTTTTTGGCAAGTCCTCGCGCCGGATGCCGGCTTGCTTCAATAGGCTGTCTTTGAAGTAAATTTTTGGCGATGATGATTTTTTACTTCTTATTACGGAGCTAATAGTATTTACGAAATCTGATAAATCTGCCCTATCGTACTTTTTGCCGCTTTCAATTCCAACTTTATACAAACTGCAAAAATC
>JAITSM010000155.1 GCA_031287815.1 Prevotellaceae bacterium | reverse complement strand
CCCGGCGCGTTCGGGACATCCCCCGGCGCATTCGGGACATCCCCCGGCGCGTTCGGGACATCCCCCGGCGCATTGGGGACATCCCCCGGCGCATTCGGGACATCCCCCGGCGCATTCGGGACATCCCCCGGCGCGTTCGGGACATCCCCCGGCGCATTGGGGACATCCCCCGGCACATTCGGGACATCCCCCGGCGCGAGCGGGGGATGTCCCGGTTCGATGGGATCGCCCTCTTTTCCGCCTAAGGGCGGTACAAACTGTTCGTATTTTAATCCCTTTTTATTTTGCATCCTATTTTTTATAGTTTAAGGTTTAAGGTTTAACTTTTAGTTTTTAACTTTTAACTTGGCAAGGGTAGCACGATTACACCCCTAAAGTTCCCCTGACACCCCACCCCTCCTGCTTGTTTTTCCCTCTTTTCATCACTACATATTTAAACGTAAAAATTAAGAAGTTCCTGTGACTACTTAACACACCGCACGATCTGGCCCGCGTTTTTGGCGGAGCCATCGGGCCGCTGTAACCCCTGCAGGTAGTGCAGCATATGACCAATTTTAGTGTCGTACTCTTCATGGCTCCAGAAGTAGCCTTTAGCGCCGAGGTTCGTAAGTTGCGGACCTATGTAGTAGCCGGGTAGCCCCCATGCGTTAGTGAGGGTTGATGCAGACGCACCTCCTGCACACGAGATTAATATTTTGTAATCGTTTACGGACGGGACTCGCCACGGATACGGACAAAGGGCGATAGCGTATTCGTTTACACATGTCCAGTTATAATAATAACCATAGGTGGTACCATTATCTTTATATTGGGCGGGAGGCGGATTACTCGTCGACAGGGAAGAAACGCCGGAACATCCCGCAGGATTACGTAACATCCCACTCCACGTTTGTGCGCCACAAACCCAACTACCACTACTGGGTGGCAATGTTGAATTAACAACTATTTTCCCTGTGGCTTGCTGATTGGAGCAACCATTGCTATTAATAGTGGTAACGGTATAATTAAATGTCCCGGCAGCAGATGGCGTACCACTAATAGTATAAGTATTGTTGCTCCATGTTCCGGAAACGCCGGTAGGGAAACTGCCGCCGGTCAAGGTCGCTCCGGAGGCATTGGTTGTAGTGTATTTTAAAGCAGGCAATGCGGTGTATACTATGGCGGTTTGGCTGCTGCTGCCGGCGGAAAGCTGAATACTGGGCGGCGCGGGAATAATGCCGGCGGGGTTGTCGGTAGCGTCAGTAATAGAAGCGATGCACACGCCCGCAGAATAAGTAGTAGCGTTGGCGGGAAGCGTTACGCCGTCTACGGTAAACGGCGGCGTGCCGGTTAACTTGTAACTGCCATCGGACTGCAACTCCGCTTTGGGCGGGTAATTTAAGGCGTAGGCGCACCAGTTGAATTGCTGCACACCGGCGTCAAGGCTCAAGGTGGCCGTAACGTTTGCGTTGCCGCTACTGCCGGAAGTGTTCAGCCAGAAGCCGCGATTACCGGTAACAGCCGCCACGCTGCCTGTGCCGGCGCTCCTGGCTACCGCCGTAACAAGGGCGCGCTTCCAGCTATTGCCCGCCGTAGAGGCATTCTCTACTTTAATATAGTCCACAATTACCCAGATTTGGTCGTTGTACGGCTGCGCCGTCCACGTAACGGTAAAGGAAACTTTGTTGGCGGTATAGTCCGTTGCCATGTTGGAAACGCTCACTTGCGCAAATCCCCCAATCGCCCAAAGGGGGAATAATAATACGAGAAGCCCCCTGAATCCCCCGAAGGGGGAGTTTTGTGTGGAGCGCATGCGCTTCGTTCCCCTTTTGGGGGTTAGGGGGCTTGTTTGTTTTGATGTTGTTTTCATTGTTATTGTTGTTTTAAGGTTTATAGTTGCCGGCGTCAGCCAACTTTTAACTTTTAGTTTTTAACTTTTAACTTCCTTCCGGCTTTTGGGATTGTTTTGCACTTTTCCAAACACAAACATTTTACAAAACAATCCCTCCTGCCGCAAGTTCTTTCGCATTTCGGCAACTTTTATTCGGTTAGTCTGTTTCGGGAATTTCTCTTTTCAGAGAAGCATATTGGGGATAAAATGCAACGTGGACTAAACTTATCATTACTGAGGTTCTCGAATACCCATACGTTAAATAAGCAAAATCCACGTTTCTTTGTGTGGTTTTGCTTTTATTCTTAACGTAAAGAAATTTTCGAGATTTCAGTAATAGAATAAAAGCGGTCAAAATGAGAAAGAGCGTAATACCGGGTGCAAAGGTAGAAAAGATTTTTTAAATGGCAAATAAGTTAAAAGTTAAAAACTAAAAACTAAAAGTTAAGAGTTGGGGGGCGCCCGCAACCTTAAACTTTAAACCTTAAACTTTAAACCCACCCCCTCACTCAAATATAGTATTCCGTCAAATCAATGATGCCGGCGCGGAGCGCGTACTTTATCGCTTCATGCGCATTGTTCACTTCCAGTTTGCGGAAAATATTTTTACGGTGGGTATTTATGGTATGAAAACTCAAGTTCTGCTCCCGCGCAATCTCTTTTGTCGTTTTTCCCAGCGCAATTTCATGCAGCACCAGCCGTTCGCTGGCGGTCAGTTTGTCCGGCGTATTTTGCGACTGGATGTCTTCATGCAGCACCTGCGCCGCCATATCGCACAGGTAGGTTTCGCCGCGCACGGCATATTTCAATGCGGTGATGATATCTTCCTTTAAATCGGTTTTCATCACCACGCCGAACGGCTGCCCCGACAACAGTACCTGCCGCAGAAAATGTTTCGACAGTTCATCGGAGAATAACAGCCATACCGAATGCGGATGCCGCTGTTTTATATTCAGCAGTTGGGAATCCGTAATGTCAAACAACGTATAATCCAATACCACCACCGCCTTCGGGTAACTAATCAACTGCTTCGCCAGTTCCGCACGCGACGAAACTTCCAGTATCGTATTGGTCAAAACCAGCTGGTGCAACAACGCCGCTACGCCCTGCCGGGTGATGTATTGATTGTCTGCCAAAATAACGGGACGCATAATAATTGAAAATTGAGAATTGAGAATATTAATTTACGACTCACGACTTTTGCAAAAGTACCACAAATGTGTTATTTTAGCAAATGGAAAGTTAAAAATACCACAAATGTGTTATTTCATAAAATAGCCGGACCTATTACTTTTGTGAAAAAATTTTTAATTAAATATTAAAATCATGGCAAAAATTTTCAAACAATTGACGGACTTGATAGGCAACACACCGCTGTTGGAACTGTCATCCTATGAGAAATCAAAAGCTGCCGGCGCCACGCTGATAGCCAAACTGGAATACTTTAATCCGGCCGGCAGCGTGAAAGACCGCATAGCGTTGGCGATGATTGAAGACGCCGAAGCGCGGGGCGTATTGAAGCCCGGCGCCACCATCATCGAGCCGACCAGCGGCAACACCGGCGTAGGGCTGGCCTTCGTGTCGGCAGCCAAAGGCTACAAACTGACGCTCACCATGCCCGAAACCATGAGCCTTGAACGGCGCAACCTGCTTAAAGCGCTTGGCGCAACGCTGGTGCTTACGCCCGGCAGCGAAGGGATGAAAGGCGCTATCGCCAAAGCCGTTGCCCTGCGTGCAGAAACGCCCGGCGCGATCATCCTGCAACAATTCGATAACCCCTCCAACCCGGAAATTCATTACCGCACTACCGCCGAAGAAATCTGGCGCGACACCGGCGGAAAAGTAGATATTTTCGTCTCGGGCGTGGGCACCGGCGGGACGGTCAGCGGCGCAGGCAAACGGCTGAAAGAACTCAACCCCGCCGTAAAAGTCATTGCCGTAGAGCCGGCCGATTCGCCGGTACTGTCGGGCGGCAATCCCGGCCCGCATAAGATACAGGGTATCGGCGCGGGATTTGTTCCCAAAAACTACGACCCTTCCGTCATTGACCGTATTATCACCGTATCCAATGACGACGCCATCCGTACCAGCCGCGAACTGGCAAAAACGGAAGGGCTGCTCGTCGGCATCTCATCGGGGGCGGCGGCATTCGCAGCCACGAGCCTCGCACTGGAGCCCGAAAACAAAGGGAAAAACATAGTAGTCATCCTGCCTGACACCGGCGAACGCTACCTCTCTACCATCCTTTACGCATTTGATGAATACCCGCTCTAAAATCCACTGACAAAAGTTTATGAAGAAATGGCGCCCCGCTTTATGGCGGGGCTTTTTTTGTGGTTAATGCTATAATTAGAACGTTCGAAAGTGAGTTTAGAACGTTCTAAAATGAGTTTAGAACGGTCGAAAGTGAATTTAGAACGGTCTAAAATGAATTTAGAACGGTCGAAAGTGAATTTAGAACGGTCGAAAGTGAATTTAGAACGGTCGAAAGTGAGTTTAGAACGGTCGAAAGTGAGTTTAGAACGGTCGAAAGTGAGTTTAGAACGGTCGAAAGTGAGTTTAGAACGGTCGAAAGTGAATTTAGAACGGTCGAAAGTGAGTTTAGAGTTGAAAATGGAGAATACGCCGGCGCCAGCATACTTCATACCTCATACTTCATACCTCATAATTCAATAAATTTGTATATATTTGCACACAAATAAATATAACTGATATGAGAACACGGTTTGTTTTGTTAACAGCGATGCTTGCGTTAGTTCCGGGCATCGCTTCTTCACAAGGTTACCGCATAGAATTATTACTCGACGATGCACAAAAAGATTCGACTGTTTTATTGGCAAGATATGGCGGCAATAGCAAGTATGCCGTCGATACCGCCCTGACCGATGCGAAAGGGCGCGCCGTATTCTCAAAAGAAACGCCGCTGCCGGGCGGCATGTACCTGTTTGCTTCCGGCGGCATGCTGTTATTCGACTTCCTCATTTCGGACGACGAAAGCCAGCATTTCAGCGTGCATTACAAAAAAAATAAGGACAACCCGGTGGAGGTTATTTATGAAAATTCGCCGGAAAATGTAGCATTTTTAGATTTCCAAAAATATCTCGGGCAACGGCAGCGCACCGGCAACCATTTGCGCGAACAGGCGCAGAAAGACTCTTCGTTTATCGCCATCGCCCGCGACAGCTTGAAGATTCTAGCGGATGAAGAAAAAGCCTACACCCGGCAAGTTATGGAACAATGGAAAGGAAAGCTGCTGGCGTCTATGGCGCGGGCTGTGCAGCCGGCAACTCCCGCCCCCGAACCGGATATTCCCGAAGATGCCGCCCATCCCGATTCGTTGCGTTGGGTGCATTACTACATCTGGGAAAAAGACCACTACCTCGACAACCTTGATTTTTCCGATGCGCGGCTGTTGAATACGCCCGTGTTCCAGCCGAACTTTGAGTATTATTTCCAGAATAAACTTATGCAACACCCCGATTCCATTATTCCGCAGGTACACGCGGTACTGGAGCTGGCAAAAGCCGACAGCACATTATTCATGTATTGCCTGGGGCATCTTTTCAATACCTATATCCAGTGGAAAACCTATACCATCAACACCGAACAGGCCATAGGCATGGAAGCGGTGGTACTCGACATCATCAATACCTATTACCTCTCGGGGCAGGCCAAATGGGCGGAGAAAGACACGTCCTTTATGAAAAGTATCCGCGAATATGCGCACTACAATGCCTATTCGCTGGTAGGGATGAAAGCGCATGACCTGAAAATGCCGACGGTGATGGGCGAATATGTTTCCCTCTTTGATTTGCAGGCGCCCTACACGCTGCTTATTTTCTTCGATTCCAATTGCGGGCACTGCAAAACGGAAGTTCCTAAACTGCACGAGGTGTATACCAAATATAAGGACAAGGGTGTGCAGGCTTTTTGCGTATATACGCAGATCAATCAACCGGAATGGTTGAAATTCTTGCAGGAAAACCAGCTGGAAGACTGGGTAAATGTATGGGACCCTTACCGGGAAACAGGTTTCTTTGACTGGTATGGCGTGAACACCACGCCGCAGGTATTCCTCCTCAACAAGGATAAAACCATTATTGCCCGCCGCGTTTCCCACGACTTGTTGTCGCAGCTCCTGGGACTCTACATAGACAAGGAGCCCATCAAGCCGGAAAAACCGGAAG
>JAITSM010000042.1 GCA_031287815.1 Prevotellaceae bacterium | reverse complement strand
CCGTACTCTCCCAGCCGGTCAATGTGTGCCAACACAGCGATAACGAAATTATCTTTACCGCCAGCAGCTATACCGGCGCATTGGAATGGACAGACACCGGCGGCGGCACAGAAAGCGGCAACAGCGTGATCTTCGGCAGCAATATTTCCGGCACCGTAACCGTTATTGCCCGCTCGGCACAAAGCTACAGCGGTGCGCTGACCTGTTACAGCTCCACCGAAACTAAATCGGCCGAAGTAAAGGCATTGCCTGACGCGCCCGTACTCTCCCAGCCGGTCAATGTGTGCCAACACAGCGATAACGAAATTATCTTTACCGCCAGCAGCTATACCGGCGCATTGGAATGGACAGACACCGGCGGCGGCACGGAAAGCGGCAATAGCGTAACCTTCGGCAGCAATGCTATCGGCACGGTAACCGTCATTGCCCGCTCGGCACAAAGCTACAGCGGTGCGCTGACTTGCCGCAGCGCCACCGTAACTAAATCAGCCGAAGTAAAGGCGTTGCCTGACGCGCCGGTACTCTCCCAGCCGGTCGATGTGTGCCACCACAGCGATATAAAAATTATCTTTACCGCCAGCAGCTATACCGGCACACTGGAATGGACAGACACCGGCGGCGGAACGGAAAGCGGCAACAGCGTGACTTTCGGCAGCAATATTTCCGGCACCGTAACCGTTGTTGCCCGTTCGGCACAAAGCTACAGCGGTGCGCTGACCTGTTACAGCTCCACCGAAACTAAATCGGCCGAAGTAAAGGCGTTGCCCGACGCGCCTGTACTCTCCCAGCCGGCCGATGTGTGCCACCACAGCGATATAAAAATTATCTTTACCGCCAGCAGCTATACCGGCGAGCTGGAATGGACAGACACCGGCGGTGGAACGGAAAGCGGCAACAGCGTGACTTTCGGCAGCAATGCTATCGGTACGGTAACCGTTGTTGCCCGCTCGGCACAAAGCTACAGCGGTGCGCTGACTTGCCGCAGCGCCACCGTAACTAAATCGGCCGAAGTAAAGGCATTGCCTGACGTAGCCATTTCGGGCGCTTCGTACACCTGCGAAAACAGCAGCACGGAACTCACCGCTTCGGGCGCCGTCGCTTATCTTTGGAGCACCGGCGAAACTTCGGAAAGCATCATGGTGAATACCCCCAACACCTATACCGTAACAGGAACCGCCCTCAACGGCTGCACGGCTACCAGCGCCCCGCAGGCAATAACCGTTTACCCCCTGCCTCCTGTGCCGGGAATCACCCCTTTGGGCGCAACCGCTTTTTGCGCCGGCGGCTTCGTAACGCTGTCCGCCTACGCCATAGACACCGTTTCTTATGAATGGTATAAAGACGGTCAATTACTCACAACCGGATCCTCAAATTCCCCTACCGTATCGGAAAGCGGAAATTATTCGGCCGTCTCGGTAGATCGCCGCGGCTGCCGCTCGCCACAATCCGCCGCCCTGCAAATAACGGTATATCCGTTGCCCGAAGTACCCGTTATTATCACCCGCCCCCCGTTTTACGTAGGTTTTAAATATACCCTGGAACTGCAATCCCCCGAAGAGAACGTCCGCTACCACTGGCATGAAAACAATAAAAACACCGGCAGCGCCGGCTGGCAATACCCGTTGCCGGACTTGCAACCCGGCGATACATGGATTTATTTTGTAGAAGCCTTCAACACCTACGGCTGCCGCTCGCGCTCGGATGATTTGATTTGCACGGCCGAGATTCCACCCCTCTTTATCCCGAACATATTTACCCCCAACAATGACGGCATAAACGACAACTTCCACATTGCAGGCCTGGAAGCATACCCGGAAAATGAATTGCGAATTATCGACAAACGCGGGCGCATGGTTTATTCGAAAAAGAATTATTACAACGAATGGTATGGCGGCGACCTGCCCACAGACACCTATTACTATTTCCTCATCCTGGTTGATAAACAAAGAACCGTTTCCCGCCATACGGGATATGTACATCTGAAACGGGGGGAATAGCTGATGAAGTGGTTAAAGCATCAACGGATTTTATGGTATCTCCTCTGGATTTTCCCATTTATAGCCCACGGGCAGCAAGTGCCGCAATATAGCCACTACCTGCTCAACGGGATGCTGGTCAATCCGGCGTATGCGGGATATCGCGAACACTGGTACGGCCAGCTGTTTTACCATAACCAGTGGGTGCGTACCGGCACGCCGCAGTATTTCGCTTTTGCCGTGGACGGGAAAATCAAAAAAGGCGTTAACCTGGGCATCCAGTACTCGAACGAACAAATAGGCGCGGCGTCGGTCAATGCTTTTTCGGCCGCCTATGCCTACCGCCTGCAAATTACCGGCAGGTCTGACCTCAGTTTCGGGCTGGGGCTGGGAGTGTCGGGCTACGGAATCAATTTCAGCAAACTCCGCCCCTTTGAAGAAAACGACCCTTTGCTGGCCTCGCTGGCTAACCAGTGGCTGCCGCTGGTCGATGCGGGCGTTTATTACGGCTCCGACCGGTTTTTCGCCGGGGTGGCCGTCCGGAACATTGCCAACGGGCGGCGCTGGAACGATCTTAGCCATGCCGCTACCACAGGGGATTTCCTTATCCCGCCCGCCACCTGGTACAGCGTATGGACATTTGGCCTGTCATTGCCGGTGTCGGCAACGGTGGAATGGCGGCCGTCGGTGATGTGGCAGGAGGATTTTGAAACGCCTTCGCACGTCGATATTACGACCGCCTTACTCTTTCATGACCGCTACTGGATAGGCGTGAGCTTCCGCGCCGACCATCACTTTTGGAAACCCAGGATGCCAAACGCCGTCAATGAATTTTATTCACTCGCCCTGACTGCCGAGATATTTATCACCGACCGCATCACATTCAGTTATGCCTACGATTTAGGGCTGCAATCCTTCAGTACGCCTTACAGGGGCGGGCATGAATGGTCTATCGGCTACTATTTCACCCGCAAATTGGACAGCCGCTTTAACCGGAAGCTGCGCTATAAAAAATATACCACCAACGAGATTTGTTATTGCCCCTGACTTTTTAAGTTGAAAGTTGTCCCACAGATGGACACAGATTTTTTCAGATTACACAGACTTTTAAAACGGGCTTGCGCCAGCCAACTCATACCTCATACATAAAAAACGCCGGCGGATTTCATTAGATTTGCGCCCCCAGCCAGTACTATTTCTCATAGTTGCATATTTTTGATTTATACTTAATTGTTTATTATACCGGTTCTATTACTGACCTCCGCGAGCCCGGTTTGGTACGTCCCAAATTCATTTTGGTACGTCCCATTTTCGATTTGGTACGTACCAAATTCGATTTGGGACGTACCATTTTCGGTTTGGGACGTACCAAATTCGATTTGGGACGTACCAAATTCGATTTGGGACGTACCATTTTCGGTTTGGGACGTACCATTTTCGATTTGGGACGTACCATTTTCGGTTTGGGACGTACCAAATTCGATTGCGGATGCCGCATTTCCACCTCAGGGCGGCACAAACTGCTCAAATTTTAAACCCTTTTTGTTTTTCATTGTTTTTTAGTCTTTAGTCGTGAGTCGTGAGTGGCTGGCGCACGCCAACTCTTAACTTTTAAAAATCGCTTCCCACAATAACTGTAACCATACCGGCATGTTTATCTCCGCCGTTATCCGCAGCAAAAACAGTTGTATTTTCAGCCATATTGTTGTTAGTTTCTTCATATTTGGTTTTTATAGTAATTTCGTAACCGCTTTAATATAAAAGGTGCCTGTGCACCCAGAGAATTATAGCTCCTTAGTATTCCATGTGTGCTTTGGCACCTTAACCGTTCAATAGATCTTAAGGTGAGTTATTGGACGGGGAAGAACAGGGGCTATATTTATTTTGCCCCTGTTGTATGTAAAGAACATTTTAGTTTTTCAAGGTTGCGCGAGGAAAGCCTAATGATAGCAGGCTATAGTGTTATTTTAAAGCAATGTTTTTGCTTCTATGTTACTATATTTATAGTTAGCGGAAACAACGAACGTTATTACCCATATTACTTCCGTCACTCAGTGTAAACCAGGTACCGCAGTCAAAATCGGTCGCTAGATATATATCATTTACCATCAATGCTAATTTGCTGGCATCATTCAGGTACTGCACTTCATATGCGCATGTTTTTGCATTACCAACGCCTCCTGCGCATATTGTTTTTTTTGAGCACAATCCGTAGAAATCATTAGACGTACACTGACTATCCAGAGGTGTGAGGATTTGGCATTGTCGGGTCATATCACTTGAATACGTTTCAAATATAGCCACATAATCACTACGCATTGGAATAACCCAATTAATTGGACAAACGCCTTGTTTATTAGCGCCTGTTCCACTTGAACCTCCCAAAGCCCCTCTTGCTTGCTCATATGTATAATATCTACCACATTCATCTTTTGTACACCATGTCGGTTGTATTCCCGCTCCAGCATATTTTACATTCTGTGCCAACCACCAATTATCGTCGGGCATTTTTACAATGTTCCGGCAATTGGGCAGAAATCTACCCACACCCACACATGATGGTTATAGGGCGTACCTGTCCACTCCACTTTAAAGGTTACTTTGTTTGTGGAATAATCCGTAGAAAACGGCGTTACCTTTACGGTGGCATTTGCTGCCACGCTTGCAAGCATGGCTAAAAGAAAGAAAATTTTTTTCATAAAAATGTTTTTTTAAAAATTAATATTGTTTTTTGCAGTTTCGGGGTTGTTTCCAAACACAAACTTTTTAATATAAAACAATATTTTTGAATTGCAAGTATTTTTGAAAAAAGTTTTACCCCCGAGTTAAGAACTAAAAGTTGGCTGGCGCCTTTTAAAGTTAAAAACTAAAAGTTAAAAGTTAGCTTGCGCCAGCTCTCTTCACTCTTCACTCTTCACTCTTCACTCTTCACACAAGAAACTTGAAACATTAAAGGCTCTCGGCGACGGATTCGTATTATTGACCTTAAAAACGATTTTGGATAACCCGAAAAATTTTGTACTTTTGCGCCCTATAATACATGAATGTTATGTCGAAAATAAACCGAAAATCACAGGCAGACCCTGAAGAAAAAGTCGAAAAAACGCTGAGCAGCGCCGAACAATTCTTGGAAAAATACAAGAATATCCTGCTCTATGTATTGGGCGCATTGATATTGGCAACCGTCATCTGGCTCAGCTATCAGGAACTTTATAAAAAGCCTTTGCAGGAAGAAGCGCTGGGGCAAATGTTCCAGGCCGAACAATATTTCCGCGCCGATTCGTTTGCGTTGGCGCTCCATGGCGACGGAAATGCTTACGGCTTTCTCCAAATTGCAGACGAATACGGCAGCAATGCCGGGAAATCGCTGCCGTTTTATACCGGCATTTGCCAGTTGCACTTGGGGCAGTACGAAGAAGCGATTGCTTCCTTGAAAAAATACGCCGGCAACGATGAAATCACTGCCGCCCGAGCCCTGTCTTGCATTGGCGACGCTTATGCGGAACTCGGCAACCTGCCGTCGGCGTACGATTATTTTATCAAAGCCGCCAACTACCGCGACAATGATTACGCAGCGCGCTACCTGATAAAAGCGGCGTTAATAAGCGAAGAGCAGGGAAATACGGCGAATGCCTTGAAACTGTACGAACGGATAAAAATCGACTACTCCAATACGGCGGAAAGCCGCGAGGTAGATAAATATATCGCCCGCCTGAATCCTGAAAGTTAATACGTATTTATGGGAAGAGCTTTTGAATACCGCAAGGAGCGGAAGATGAAACGCTGGGGTAATATGTCGCGCGTGTTTACGCGGCTGGGCAAGGAATTGACTATGGCTGCAAAATCCGGCGGCGGCGACCCTGAAAACAATCCGCGTTTGCGCGCTATTATTCAAACGGCGCGTGCTGAAAATATGCCGAAAGACAATATCGAACGGGCAATTAAACGCGCGGTAGAAAAAGACCAGAACGATTACAAGGAAGTGGTGTACGAAGGCTACGGCCCCCATGGCATTGCGTTTTTGGTGGAAACCGCTACCGACAACCCCACGCGAACGGTGGCGAATATCCGCAGTTATTTTAACAAGCACAACGGCTCGCTGGGCACGTCGGGCAGCGTGGAATTTATGTTTGAACGCCAATGTGTGTTTAAAATAAAAAACCAGCCCGGCCTCGATATGGACAACCTGGAACTGGAATTGATTGATCTCGGCGTGGACGACGTGTTTGCCGACGGCGACGAAATTATGATTTACGGCGCATTTGAAGCATACGGCGCCATTCAGAAATATATCGAAGAGCATCAGCTGGAACTGGTAAGCGGCGGCTTTGAACGTATTCCGGTGGGCGAACTGAAAGAGGTAACGCCGGAACAAAAAGCGGAACTGGAAAAGCTAATCGAAAAGTTCGAAGACGACGACGATGTACAAAACGTTTATCATACGATGAAATAGCCCGCCAACCGGGACCCCCATTACATTTTAAACTTAAATAAATTTTATGCTACAAATTTCCCACAAAGCCCAAACCATGCCGCTGTCGCCGGTACGCAAATTAGTTCCCTTTGCGGAAGCTGCGAAAAAACGCGGCGTAAAAGTCTATCACCTCAATATCGGGCAACCCGATGTGGCGTCGCCGAAAGAAGCGCTGGACGCCGTAAAGAACAACAACCTGGCATTAGTGGCCTATCCGCATTCGGCAGGCAATGAAAGCTACCGCAAGGGATTGGCGGAATATTATAAAGGAATAGGAATTGATATTTCGCCCGACGAAATTATCATTACCACCGGCGGCTCGGAAGCCATACAAATCGGCTTTTCCACCTGTTTCAACCCTGGCGATGAAGTGATTGTCATGGAGCCGTTCTACACCAATTATAACGGTATCGCTACGTGGACGGACGTTGTGCTGAAAGCCGTGCCGTGCAGCGTCGAGAATAATTTCGCCATGCCGCCGGCCAGCGAGTTTGAAAAAGTAATTACCCCAAAAACAAAAGGCATTGTTATCGTCAATCCGAACAATCCGACGGGTTATTTGTATTCGCGCGAAGAGCTGGAGCAATTGGCCTTGCTGGTGAAAAAGCACAACCTCTACTTGTTTGCCGACGAAGTTTACCGTGAATTTTGCTACACCGACACGCCCCATTTTTCGTGCATGCAGTTGAAAGGTATCGAAGAAAACGTAGTGTTGATAGACTCCGTTTCCAAACGCTACAGCCTTTGCGGCGTGCGGGTAGGCGCGGTTATCAGCCGCAACCAGGAGGTGATGAAAAGCGTGTTGCGTTTTGCGCAGGCGCGGTTATGTTCGCCGGCCTATGGACAGATTGCAGGCGAGGGCGCGCTGAAAACGCCGGCAAGCTATTTCAAAGGCGTGCGCGATGAATATATCGCCCGCCGCAATTACATGGTAGATGCGCTCAATAAAATGGAAGGCGTATTTTGCCCCATGCCCGAAGGCGCCTTTTACACTATCGTGAGGCTGCCGGTGGACGATTGCGACGCCTTTGCGCAATGGCTGCTGGAAGAATTTGAATACGAGAAACAGACCGTAATGATTGCGCCGGCAAGCGGGTTCTACGTTACCCAAGGCAAAGGGTTAAACGAAGCGCGCATTGCCTACGTCCTCCAAATCGAAGATTTGAAAAACGCCATGAAATGCCTGGAGGTGGCATTGCAGCAATATAATAAAAATAAATAGCCTGCAGATTAAACTTTTTCACCTGTGGAGGGTCTTATATTCGAATAGATTTTTTCATAGGTTTAGGTTAGGCAGAAGCGGATGGTTATGCTATCCGCTTTTGTTTTTTAATTAGTCGTAAGTAGATTTACGGATTTTACCTGTGTAATCTATTTAAATTGTCAAAAAAAATCTACCTTTGTAAAATAAGCCGTAAGCCCTATTTAATATCTGTGTAAGCTAAAAAAATCTGTGTACATCTGTGGAAAAAATGATAACAATGAACCATACCGGCGCCAGCCAACCTCAAACTTGATACTTTAAACCTTAAACTTTATATTTTCATGTTTCGCAGGGTCGTTTTATTCGGTAGTATTTTTCTTTACTTTGCTATTGTTTTCTGTTTCGGGAAAGCGGCGTTCAGCCTTGTGCATGCGGCCATGGGCGGCGGGATGAGCCTTTACGGGCTGCTCGCCATCCTCTATCACGGCTTCGCGATGGATATGTCCATGAGCGGCTACCTCTCCATCCTGCCGGGATTGCTGTTGATTGCTTCGGTATGGCTGCGCCCGAAGACGGTAGCGCAGGCGTTCAACGTTTATTTCCTGCTTATGCTTTTCGCGGTGGCCGTAATTACGGTAACGGATATTATTTTGTACCCGCATTGGGGCTTCCATTTCGATTCCATGATATTGCTCTACCTCCAAAAGCCGAAGGAGGCGCTGGCCAGCGCGGTTACGTGGGAAATTATCGGGGGAATTTCGGGTATCATCGCGTTCACAGGGCTTGCGTATGCCGGTTATGCGGTTATTATCCGGAAGCAAGTACGGAGGCTGCGCCCGCCGCATTCCCTTCCGCTCACGCCGCCGGTTTTGCTGGCGCTCACCGGCGCTTTGTTTTTGCCCATACGGGGCAGCCTGACGACTTCTACCATGAATGTCGGCAGGGCGTTTTTCAGCGAAAATATGTTCTATAACCATGCCGCAGTGAATCCAACGTTCAATTTCTTTTATTCCTTTGCCAAGTCGGAAGATTTTGAGGTGCAGTACCAGTTTTTCGACAGGGAAAAGGCCGGGGGGATTTTCGCAGAACTGCACCGGAAGACGGCTGGCGACACTACCGCATCGGCGCTGACTACCGGCCGGCCGAATATTATCCTCTTTATCCTCGAAAGTTTTGTGGCCGACATCGCGCTGGATTCGACGGTCGCACCCCATATGCACCGCTTTGCGAAAGAGGGCGTTTTCTTCCCCCGCTTTTATGCCAACAGTTTCCGCACGGACAAGGGTATGGTGTCGGTCATGAGCGGCTATCCGGCGCACCCGACGGTAACGCTGATGAAATATCCGCAGAAAACGGAAACCCTGCCGACCATTTCAAAAGCGTTGAAACTGGCGGGCTACGGGAACATGACGTTCTATTACGGCGGCGATGCGGATTTCAGCAACATGCGTTCTTACATTGTCGGCGAATGCGGCATCAAGGATATAGTGTCCGACCGCGATTTCCCGGCGAACGTCCGCCGTACCAAGTGGGGCGCGCCCGACGAATATATGCTCGACCGGCTTTTCCGCGACCTGACGGAAAAAGAGCAGCCCAGCCCTTTCTTCAAGCTGGCGATGACCCTGAGCAGCCACGAGCCGTTTGATGTGCCGGTACGCCAATTCGAGCAGCCGTTCCTAAATTCCGTACACTATACCGACAGTTGCCTGGGGAGTTTTGTAAACCGCCTGCACGCCACGCCCGCGTGGGAAAATACCTTGCTTATCTTCGTCGCCGATCACGGCTATGGTTACCTGCCCGGAATGAGCGGCCACGACCCGCGCCGTTTCCGAATCCCGATGATTTGGCTGGGCGGCGCGGTGGCGCAACCGCTGGCGATCGAAGCCTATGGCTCGCAAAACGACCTGGCGGCAACCCTGCTGGGACAGCTAAAGATTAACAGCGACGCGTTCCTTTTCAGCAAAGACCTCCTGAATACCGGGACGCATAAGTTTGCATTCTATTCCTACCTCAACGGCTTCTTCATGGCTGACGACGCCGGCTGCGTGATTTACGACAACGACGCCCAAACGGCCATTTACCAACAGGGCGACCCCGCACTGGAAGAAAAAGCCAAAGCCTTCTTTCAAATGATGTACCTCGACTTGGGAAACAGGTAAGAAGAGTCGGGGGAGTTAAGAACTAAGAAATAAGAGTTAAAAGTTGGCTGGCGCCAGCCAACTTTTAACTCTTATTTCTTACCGCTATTGATTCTTTCGGTGATGGGAAAGGTGGGTTTGGAGAGTTTGGCGGTTTCTTCCCTGCGCGAAGGGCGGGGATGTTCGTTGCAAATTTCCCAGCGGGATTTGGGGCGTTCGGCGCCGCGCCATTCATAGCCTTTCAACTTGGCTTTTTCCAACGGCAGTTGGTCGAGCGGATAGGTATCGCTCTTTACCGGCGGGGAATAATATTTGATGCGTTGTATTTTCCGTTGCTTTAATTCTATTTGCATATTGACGCTTTCCGAGAGGTTGCCATTGGTAACGATGCTATCTTCCTGAAGGTAATAAACGGTCTGCGCTCCGCCGATAATATCCGCCAGGTAAATATCATTATCCCTGAAATACGCAATAATATCGCGGCCTTTCACCTGGTTGTAAAAAGTATCCTTTTCGTGCATGATGATAAAAGCCGATTGGAAAAAGTCGGCGCGCAAAATTTCTTTTTGGTCGGTCAGAAAGTGAATTTCATTGGCGGAAATCTGTTGTTCTTCGTTCCACATTACCGGCCGCCCAAACATGCGCCCCAATGAATCCAGCGACGAGTAAGCAAACGAATCGCAGGCCGCTTGCAGGTCTGTGCGGAATGTGCGGACATTATGGTAAGCGAATAATTTGCGGACAGCGCTGTCGGGAACGGCAGCGGCAAGCGCAGCAGTGTCGGCAACAGCAACGAACGTATCAGCAGCGGCAAGCGCAGCAGTGTCGGCAGGCGGCAAAGTGGTATTAAAAGTAGTGTCAATAGCTGCAGGCGAAAGCGTATCGGCAACCGGCACGTCGGGGCTCTCCGCTGCTGCGGTTTCCGTTGTCCGGTAGGCCGGGTGCTGTTCCGTAATAAGGTGCAGCGTATCGGCGCGTGTGAATGCCGTGTCGGGCTGGTTGCTTTCTATGGTATAGTAGGCCAGCGAAGGCCGCCGGGTAACGATAACCGTTTCGGGCGTTTCGGTAAAGTGCGCTTCGTCGCCGAAGACAATCAGTGATTGCGTGGTGTCGTGCATTTGCACATGCCCGTGGAGGTCGCCTTTGCGGGCTTTGCGGTCGTAGAAGATACTGTCTGCCCAGGCTTCCCGTTCATCCGATTGCAGGTAGGCGTTTTTTGAAAAGTGGAAATAATCGCGGGGCTTGTCGTACCAGCCGTAGTGGCACGACAGGAAGCCGTTTTTATGCCAGATGAAAGTGGCGCCGGTAAACGTGGCAATGTCCGTTTCCGTATGGTAATTGCCCGACTCGCAAAGGATGTCGTAGGTTTCATTGCGTATGGCCACCGACTCGCTGAACGTAAACAGTTTTTCGTTCGAATAATAATATCCCTCCATACTTTCCAGCAGGCTTTCGTTATTGTCAATAGTGCCGCCGTGGAAGAAATGCCCGATATTTTGTTTAGTGTCAAAATCCAGGTGTTGTGTCCGCAGGGTGGCGGTGTTGTCGGTCAGGCGCACCAGCTCGCCGCGAACTTTTGCCATACTGGTGGCGCCATTGTAGTATACGCTGTCGCCGTACAATGTAGTGCCGTCTTTGACGATAACGACACGGCTGTAGGCTTCAAATTCCGACGACGAGAAAGAATAGGCGCTGTCACAGGACATCATCGCGCCGTTGTGCATCAGCTGCACATGGCCGATTAGGCGGTTAATGGTTTTTCCGTTGTAAGACATGCTCAGGATAGAATCGACATGAATCAATTCTACGGTCTTCCGGTTGTCGGCCGGCTGTGCGGACAGGGAGAGGGCGCCCGGAAAACAGCAAACAATAAACAGCAGGCAAAGGGCAGCCCATCCTGCATAACGGCGCATTGTCCGCGCTTTGGAAGTTCCTGTTTTTTTCAATTTGGTTACGTTATTTATTTTCTCCACCCTTCCCGTTCAAACTGGCACTGGCCGAACATCGGGTCAATGCGGATGAGCGCGGCCGCCTGTTTTTGTTTTATCCATTTTTCAAACGTTGCCTGTTGGCGTTGCTGTTTGGCTAATTGCTGGATGACGGAATAATCGTTTTCCAGGTTTGCCGTGTGGGTAGGTATCAGCCGTTCCAGGCGGATAATCTTGTATTGCGTATTTCCCATTTTATCCTGCGATTCGTAAGGAATGGAAATGTCGCCTTCTTTCATATTCCGCAGTACGCCGAAATCTGCCGGGTTGAGCTGGTCTTTCTCAAAACGGGACGACAGGTTTTCTTCGTTCACCATTAGCCCGCCGCTGGTATTGGTTTTGGAATCTTCCGAAAGCCTTAATGCCGCCCGCTCAAAACTCAACTCGCCGGCGCGTATGAGGGTGGCGATACTGTCTAATTTCCGGAAGGCAGCCGTACGGTCGTTGGCGGTGTATTGCGGTTTGAGCAATATGTGCCGGCAATTGAACATTTCGTTGCCCTGCTTTTCGATGAGTTGGATAATATGAAACCCGAATTCCGTTTCCACAATGGGCGACACTTGTCCGGGTTTGAGTGCCAGTGCGGCGTCGGAAAAGGCAGGGGCTAATTCCTGTTTGTAGCGCAAGCCTAATTCGCCGCCCCGCAAGGCGCTGGCAGGGTCTTCCGAGTAAAGGATGGCGAGGGTACTGAATTTTTCGCCGTTCACTATGCGTTCGCGCAGTTCGAGCAGGCGTTTCCGCACATCAAACTTCGCTTCGCTGGCCGGCGGATTGACGATGATTTGCCGCAGTACATATTGCGTCGGAATAATCGGCAAACTGTCTTTCGGTATTTGTTTATAGGTTTTCTCCACTTCGGTGGGCGTTATCGGGGCGTCTTTTACCAGGGACGCGTGCATGTTTTTCGTCAGGATTTGTTCGTGGACAATTTCACGCAAATCTTTTTTCAATTGAAACATCGGTTTGTGAAATAATTCTTCCACCGCCTTTTCACTGCCGGCACGCATGGTCATCTGCCGCACCTGCCAGTCGATTTGCGCGTCCACCTCTTCATCGGACACTTTCAGGCTGTCGAGGCGCGCCTGCGCCAATAACAGTTTTTGCAGCAATAAATTTTCGAGTACTTCGCAATGGAGGTTTTTATCGGACGTTACGCCCAACAACCGCTGGTTGCCTACTTCCAATTCGATATCGTATAATAAAATCATCTCGCGCCCTACTACGGCAACGACTTTATCAATCAACCCGTCTTGCGCGAATGTGTTTTGCAGCAGGGCGAGCAATAAAAAACTAAGGAAAAGTTTACGCATAATAAATCAATTATTGATGTACAGTTTTAGCTTATTGTGGTTGAGGGCATCGTTGTAGATAGAGTTTTCAAGGTTTTTCAGCAGTTCCTGTTTCCGTTTATTCCGTATAATATTGCTGATATTTTCCCGTTCGTAGTCAAGGGGCGCCCGGTCGCCTGCGGCGGCTGTCCGGTAGAGGTGGACAAAATAGGCATAGCCCCCGGCGGTTGCCTGTATATAACCGTTCTCCCATTCGTTCTCAATTTGCCCGGCAGAGAGCGGCAATTCGCTTGCCAAGGTTTCGGCATCCACCCACTGTTCATTGAAATTGGTATATTTTTCGGCAATGGTAGAACAGATACGATCCAGCGCCTCGCGGTTTTCCGGCGTGGACGAACGGTAAACTTTTTCTATCTCCTTTACCTGCGGAATATCTTCCGATACTTTTATAAAAATCACTTGCGCCACCGGTTTGGGCAGCAGGAAATTTTTGTCGGAAGCATTGTAAAACGCTTCTATCTCCCGGTCGCCGACAATGGTGTCGAGCCGCTGTTCCATATACATTTTTTCGTAACGGTAAATCAGCAGCGACATCCGGTAATCTTCCAATTCTTCGGAAACGTTTTTCTGTTCCTTGTTCAGGTACTGTTCCGCTATTTCGGCCACCAGCTGTTTCCGCGCCCAGTTTGACACGTATGTTTGCAATATATGCAGGCTGTCTTCGGGCGACAGCCCGCTGGGGAAAATCATATCTATGCCCGATTTAAACAATACTTTCCCGTTGACTTCCGCTATTTTTTCATCCGTTATCGGGCTGGCGAAATAATGACAACCGCTGGGGAGCAGCAGGCAGCAGGCGGTAAACAGCAGGCAGCAGGCGGTTTTCAGCAGGCAGTTTTTAGTGGGCAGCAGGCAGTTTTTGGCAATCCGCTCACCGTTCGCCGTTGACCGCTCACCGTTCACCGTCAGGATATTTTTTGTGTTATGCATTATGTAATTTTATTTAAGTATCTACTACCGGAAACTGTTAACTGTTACTAAAAACTGCCTACTGCCTACTAAAAACTGCCTACTGTTTACTGCCACTGCCTACTGAAAACTGCCCACTAAAACCCGGAACTACCTGCTATAGTTCGGCGCTTCGCGGGTGATGGTTACGTCGTGGGGATGCCCTTCAATAACGCCGGCAGCCGTGATGCGGATAAATTCCGCCTGTTTCAAGGCGGCAATATCTTTTGCGCCGCAATAGCCCATGCCGGCGCGCAATCCGCCGATAAGCTGGTAAAATACCTCCGACAACGTTCCCTTGTACGGCACTTGCGCCACGATGCCTTCCGGCACTAATTTTTTTACGTCGTCTTCCATATCCTGGAAATAGCGGTCTTTCGAGCCGTGCTGCATAGCGTCAAGCGAGCCCATGCCGCGATACGATTTGAATTTGCGCCCGTTCAGGATAATGGTATCGCCCGGCGATTCTTCCACGCCGGCGAATAAAGAACCCGCCATGATCGTATCGGCGCCGGCGGCAAGGGCTTTGACGATGTCGCCCGAATAACGGACGCCGCCGTCGGCAATCAGCGGGACGCCGCTGCCTTTCAGCGCCTGCGCCACGTTGTAAATAGCCGACAACTGCGGAACGCCAACGCCCGCCACCACGCGGGTGGTACAAATAGACCCCGGCCCGATACCGACCTTCACCGCGTCGGCGCCGGCGGCAACCATGGCTTTGGCGGCCGCGCCGGTAGCAATATTCCCGACTATCACCTGCAAGCCGGGAAATTTCTTTTTCACTTCTTCCAACATCCGGATCACATGCACGGAATGCCCGTGCGCCGTGTCAATCACCACTGCGTCCACATCCACGCCGACCAGCGCCGCCACCTGCGCAAGCGTATGGGCGTTCACCCCTACGCCGGCGGCCACGCGCAAACGCCCCTTTTGGTCTTTGCTGGCAGTAGGATTATCCTTGATTTTGGCAATATCTTTAAAGGTGAGCAACCCGATAAGTTTGCCGTTGTCGTCCACTACCGGCAATTTTTCCACTTTATGTTTCCGCAGCAGTTCGGTCGCTTCCTGCAAATCGCTTCCGTGCTTTGTTACCACCAGGTTTTTGGAGGTCATCACTTCGCTGATGGGCGTTTTCATATCTTCCTGAAACCGCAAATCGCGGTTGGTTACAATGCCCGTGAGGAAATTATTTTCATCCACCACCGGAATACCGCCGATGCGATGTTCCGCCATTAGCGCCAGCACGTCGCCGACGGTAGCGTTTTTGTGAATCGTTACCGGGTCGTATATCATGCCGTTTTCGGCGCGTTTCACCTTGCGCACCTGCTCTACCTGCTGTTCGATGCGCATGTTTTTATGGATAACGCCGATGCCCCCTTCACGGGCAATAGCAATAGCGAGCGACGCTTCCGTTACCGTGTCCATAGCCGCCGACACGACCGGCGCATCCAGCGCAATGCCGCGTGTGAACATCGTATTTACCTTTACTTCGCGCGGCAATACGGCAGATTGCGCAGGCACCAGCAACACATCGTCGAAAGTTAATCCCTCACTCGGAATACGTTCAAATAGAGAAGCCATGTATTTATGTTTAAAAATAATTGCCAAAGGTACAAATTTTATTATGAATTATGAAGCATGTCTGAAGTAGGAGGTAGGAAAGGGTGAAGGGTGAAGGGCGTTTCACTCCGTTTCTAATGGAGAATGGAAAATGGAAATTGGAGAATTGGCTTGCGCCTCAAGAAACATTCTCCATTCTCCACTCTCCATTCTCCATTAACTAAGCCCGTAGGGCTTGCATTTTCATAACCCCATGCAAGTGAAGCGGAGCGTAACGCAGCATGGGGGCAAGATGAACTTCCCTGCCCCTCGCGCGGAGCACCCGCTTTCCGCTATGCACGGACAGTGCACCGCGCGAAAGGCAGTGGGGGCTTCATCCGCAGGCTGCGCTCCGCTGAGCTGCGGTTATGAAAATCCGGCGTTTCACGCCGTTCTTTAATGGAGAATGCCCCGTTAGGGACAGCGTAAGCCCATTCGCCATTAAACAGGCGCTAAAACTTCCTGCTTCAAAATACTTTCCTATCTTTGTATCGCATAAAC
>JAITSM010000010.1 GCA_031287815.1 Prevotellaceae bacterium | reverse complement strand
GTGTTGTTTAGTGAGTTATGATAAGTTGGGCACAAAGGTAAAAAAGTTTTTTGGATTATGCGAATTTTTTTTTACGCAGGCGATTTTTTAACGAATTTTAACACAGGAGGTGAAGGGGGAGGGGGTGAAGGGTGAAGGGTGAGGGGTGAAGGGTGAAGGGCGCTGTCGCCGGAAACCTTCATTCTCAATTTTCAATTCTCCATTCTCCATTCTCCATTAAATAAGCCCGTAGGGCTTGAATTTTCATAACCCCATGCAAGTGGAGCGGAGCGTAACGCAGCATGGGGGCTACATGTCACTTCCTGCTTTTCGCGCGGAGCACCCGTTTTCCGCTATGCACGGACAGTGCGCCGCGCGAAAGGCGCAGGCGTTATTCTTCCGCAGGCTGCGCTGCGCTGGCCTGCGGTTATGAATATTCCGCCCCGATGGGGCTTTATTAATGGAGAGTGGAGAATGGAGAGTGGAGAATGGGCTTGCGCCGGAACGCTTCACCCTTCACCCTTCACCCTTCACCCTTCACCCTTCACTCTTCACCCGTCACCCTTCACTCTTCACCCGTAATTCTTAACTCATCTAGAATCCGAAGTCGGTGACTGTTTTTTCTTCCTGCCGTTCGCGTTGGGGGAGTTGGGCGGTTTGGTGTTCGGCATTACCCTGTACGAAAATGGCCTTGCCGGGACGTCCGGGACAAATGTATTCGCAGCCGCCGCAACCGATACACAGGGTGGTGTCTACTTCCGGCACTAACAGCCCGTCGCGGAAGGGCACCATGTGCACGGCTTTGGTGGGGCAGTGTTCATCGCATGCGCCGCAATCCGTTCCGTCGATCACCACAATGCAATTTCCCGCCTTGAAGGTGGCTTTGCCGATCTGGGTGGTTTTCTTCTGTTCTGCCGTCAGGGGGCGCAGGGCGCCGCTGGGGCAGATAGACGAACAGTCCGTGCATTCGTAGTTGCAATAAGAATGATTGTAATCCATCACCGGCATCAGCACGCCGTCCAGCCCGTATTCGCCCAGCGCCGGGCGCAACACTTGCGAAGGGCATTTGGCGACACATGCATGGCACGCCGTACAGTGCCGTTTCAAATGCGCCAAACTCTGCGCGCCCGGAGGGGCAATGGCTTTCGGGCTTTTGGCAGGCAACTGCAGTTTCGGCGTTACCAGCTTAGCCGCCACCGCCGCCCCCAGCAATCCCGCCGAAGCAATAAATACCCTGCGTTTACGGGGGTCGGGCAAGGCCGCCGGTTCTTTTTCTTTTCGCGCATAGCCGAAGCGGAAACCGATGGCGTGAAATTTACACACCGCCGTACAGTTGTAGCACTGCACGCAGCGCGACGTATCGACCTGTTCATCCTTTGCGTTTACGCATTGCGCCTTGCAGGCGATTTCGCACATCCGGCAATGGGTGCACCGCTCTTTGCGGATGCCGATGCGCAGCAGGGAATATTTGGAAAGCAAGCCCAGCAACGCCCCCACAGGGCAAATGGTATTGCAGTAAAGCCGCCCGCGCCATGCGCTCATTACGGTAACCAGCACAAAAAACGCCGCCCCGCCGATAATACTCCCGGCAGTAAATGTTTTATAACTGACGCGGTAAAATGTAGTGGAAAAGAGGGACGCGCCCAGATTATTGACGCCGGTTACTGCCGGGCGGAACACATTTTCCGCCATCCGTCCGTAGTTGCTGTAGGGGTCTAACCACAGCAGCAGGGTGGCGCTGCCCAGAATCAGCCCTGCCACCGTGAATGCCATGATGCCGTAGCGCAGCCACCGGCGCGGCGGGGCATAGCGGTAACGGCGCGCTTTTTTGCTTTTGAAAATATTGGCTACCGTCGTAACCGCATCCTGGTAAACGCCGGCAGGGCAAAGCACGGAACAGTAAACCCGCCCGAACAAAAGGGTAAGCAATACGAGGCACAGCAATATTCCCAGCGTTCCCGCAGCGGCGCCCAGCACGGCGGGCGCAAACTGCCACCGCAACAGCCCCTGCAAGAAAGCCGTTGTTTCCCCGCTAATATCGGCAAACACCAGCGTAATGGACAATAAAAGCAATAACGCAATAACTATGCGCAAGCGACGAAGTATTTTATACATAAGTTGGCAACTGTGTTGATATCTTTTGTAACCTGTGTGGTTATAGCCTGATACGTTCTATTTTCAAAGCGTCGAGCCGGGTTGTTCCCACTTTCATTTCTTCCCCCAGCTTAATATGGCTGGCGTCGTTAATGGTCATGGTTTTGTACTGGTTGAAAAAATTCACCGAAGCGGTGTCCACCGCCACCGGGTCTACGGCAATGAAAAGCGCTTTCGGGGTTTGCACATCGTTCAGGCTCGTGCCCTGCGGGCCGTTTTGCGTCATAATCCGGTAAGCGTCTACGATATTTAACGCGGGTTTTTTGTAGGTGGAGAAATCGGCAATACATTGCTGCAAATCGTTGGAATGCCAATAGCGGCGGTCCCATACCACGCCCATATTGTTTTTCAGGGCGATGGTCATTTTTGCGCCGCCGTGATTTTTCAATATCGGCACATTGAGCCATACGTCATAATCCAAAATCGCTTCATGCACTTTGGCTTTTTTCAGGCGTTTCCCCTGCGGAATGGATACTTCGCGGTAGTACTTTTCTTCGTGCGCAAACAGCATTTTCCCGCCGGCCGCCTTCACGGCGTCTTCTATGCCGCTGGTTTTGTAACAGCGTTCCCAGAAATCGCAGGTATGGTCGAAAACGCCTACCTCCGATGCACCTGCCGCCAAACAGTCTTTCACTATCGCCGCCACCAGCTCGGGGTTGGTATCTGCCGCCAATTCGGGCTTGCGGTCCCAGCCAATATTCGGTTTAAGCACCACCCGCTGTCCCGGCTTCACAAACCGGCTGATGCCCCCCATCGCGGCAATGGCTTTCTGGTAAAGCTGCACCGGCTCGCCGCCCATAGCCGCCACCAAATCATTGGATGCGGCGGGCGCCTTTGCGGGCGTTGCCGGCAACCTCCCCGGCTGAAGTTGCATGAGGCCGGCCGCACCGCCCAATGCCAAAGTTCTTAAGAAATCCCTACGTTCCATAACTGTAAATTTAAAATGTTTTGAGTGCCAAAAATACAAATAAATTATCGAAATACAAAGTTTAGGGTTTAAAGTTTAAGGTTTAAGGTTGGCTGGCGCAGCGCCTGAACCCCGAAATTTTAAACCCTAAACCTTGAATTTTTGATTATCTTTGTACTTAATTTAGCGGGTGCGGGGACGATGATTTTAAATAAACCCGCTAATGCGCTTTCGAAGGATTTATATGGTTACAGGTGGTTGCTTATAAATATTTTAGAAATGAATAGAACACGAATGTTTTAAGAAGAAACCAAATAGTAATAAAACAATAATTGTATTTTGGTATACAAAGGATTAAATAGCGAAGAGGTTTTGGCGTCACGCGCCCGGCACGGGGAGAATATTTTGACCCCTGCGCCGCATACCACTTGGTGGAAATTATTCCTCGAAAAATTCAAAGACCCTATCATCCGGCTGCTGCTGGCGGCGGCGGTCATTGCCCTTACCGCTGCCTTTTTTGACCCCGAAAGTTCGTATGTCGAAGGCTTGAGCATCCTGCTGGCGGTGTTTTTGGCGACGGTGCTTGCCTTTGCGAACGAGTACAAAGCCGGCCGGGAATTTGATATTCTTAACCAGGTGAATAACGAAGCGGCGGTGAAGGTTATCCGCGCCGGCCGGCCGGCGGAAATTCCCAAGCGCGACGTGGTGGTGGGCGATATTGTGCTGCTGGAACAGGGCGACGAAGCCCCTGCCGACGGCGATTTGCTCGAAGCCATCGCCCTGTCGGTAAACGAATCGACGCTCAACGGCGAATCGCTGCCGTCGCACAAAACAGCCGAGCCGGCAGGCAGTTTCGCTACGGCCTATTCCCCCAATGTGGTGCTGCGCAGCACTATGGTGGCCGAAGGGCAGGGCGTGATGCGGGTTACTGCCGTCGGCGACGCTACGGAAATAGGAAAAACCGCCCGCGAAGCTACCGGAATGAGCGGCGAAGACACGCCTTTAAATAAACAGCTGAACCGGCTAAGCAAAATTATCGGGAAGGCAGGTTTTGCCATAGCCGCCGGCACCTTCGTGCTGCTGGTGGCGCGCGACCTCCTCCTCGGGCTACCCTTTGACTGGTCGTTGGAAACCTTTAGCAGGGCGCTGACTTATTTTATGGTGGCGATTACGTTAATTGTCGTTGCTGTTCCCGAAGGGCTGGCCATGAGCGTTACCCTGAGCCTCGCTTACAGCATGCGCCGGATGATGCGCACCAATAATCTGGTACGCCACATGCACGCCTGCGAAACGATGGGCGCTACCACCGTCATCTGTACCGATAAAACCGGCACGCTCACGCAAAACCATATGCGCGTACAGGCAACGCATTTCTACGTATTGCAAAATGCAAAGCAACGCCCGAAGGAAGGGGAAAAGTTTGTGCATCCGTTTATTTCATTGGCTATAGCCGCCAACTCCACCGCCCACCTGGATGCCGGAAGCGGAGCCGCCGTGGGCAACCCGACGGAAGGCGCATTGCTCTACTGGCTGCACACGCAAGGCGTGGACTACCAAAAAATCCGGCAGGACGCCGCTATCATAGAACGCTCGCTGTTTACGACCGAAAAGAAATACATGGCCACCCATGTACAGTCCGGCGGCGAATCGGTTATCTTCATTAAGGGCGCGCCGGAAATTGTGCTGGGAAAATGTATCGCAACAAGCATTCCCTCCTATATCCTCCCCTCGCTGGAAAGCTACCAGCGCCGCGCCATGCGCACGCTGGCTTTTGCCTACCGCAAAGCCCCCGCCTATCCTGCGGGAACGCTCGACGAACAACTGGAGAAGATGACCTATCTCGGGTTTGTCGCCATTGCCGACCCCGTGCGCCCGAAGGTTACCGACGCTATTAAAAGCTGCCTGCAAGCGGGGATAGAAGTGAAAATAATTACCGGCGACACGTCGGCTACCGCTATCGAAATAGCGCGGAAAACAGGGCTTTGGAA
>JAITSM010000222.1 GCA_031287815.1 Prevotellaceae bacterium | reverse complement strand
AACTTTTAGTTCTTAACTCAAAAAAGCCCCGAAGGGGCGAAATATTCATAACCGCAGGCAAGCGCAGCGCAGCCTGCGGAAGAAGCCCCCCCACTGCCTTTCGCGCGGCGCACTGTCCGTGCATAGCGGAAAGCGGGTGCTCCGCGCGAGTGGCAGGGAGTTCCATGTAGCCCCATGCTGCGTTTCGCTGCGCTCCACTTGCATGGGGTTATGAAAATGTAAGCCCTCCGGGCTTATTGAATGGAGAATGTTTTTTAATTATGAATTATGAATTATGAATTATGAATGACTGCCTACTGCTAACTGAGAACTGCCTACTGACCTCCGGCGCCAGCCAACTCTTAACTCTTAGTTCTTAGTTCTTAACTCAAGAGACATTCTCCACTCTCCATTCTCCATTAAAAAAAGCGCCTGAAACTGCCTACTGCTACTGAAAACTGCCCACTGGAAACTACTTCACGCCCGTAGAGCCGAAGCCGCCGGCGCCGCGTGCTGTTTCGGCGAGTTCGGCGGCAGGTTCCCATTCGATTTGTTCGTGGCGGGCGATGACCATTTGGGCAATGCGTTCGCCGGGCTGCAGGACAAAGGGGGTATCGGAGAGGTTAACCAGGATAATTTTTATTTCGCCGCGATAGTCGGCGTCGATCGTGCCGGGCGAATTGACTAACGCAATGCCGTGCTTCACCGCCAGTCCGCTGCGTGGGCGGATTTGCGCTTCATAGCCGGCAGGCAATTCAATGAATAACCCGGTGGGCACTAATGCCCGCTGCAACGATGCCAGCGTTACCGGCGCGGAAAGGTTGGCGCGCAAGTCCATGCCGGCAGACAGCGGCGTAGCATACTGCGGCAAATCAAAAGGCGACAGGTTGACGATTTTTATTTTTACGGTACTCATCGCAGAAATTTAGCTATGCTGTTAAACCATTCAACCGTTTTTTTCATTTCTTTGCGCTTTTCCTGTGACAGGGGGGCGGGTTTTTCCATTGCTTTGGTGAGCCGTTTGGCATCCCAGCCCCATATAATAATGGGGGTATCTTTAATCGGTCGCGCCATAATAATTATTTTATGATTAAAATCCGTACAAAGGTAAAAAAGATTTACGTATTTACCTGCTTCCTGCTTCTTAACATTAGTTTTCCATAAGGAAGCTCAGGTCGTCGCCGGGTAGGTATTCTTTGGGGGGCTGCCCGTATTTGAAGATGCGTAGCGGCTTGTTGCCGTGCAGCCGCAGGCGTTGCCCTTCGACGTAGAACATGGAGGCTTCGCGCAGCCCCGCGACATACATTTCCGGATGGGCGGCGAGGTATTCCGAAAGGCGCTGTTCACGCGTTTCGCCGCCGTGTTTCGGGTCGAAAAAGTCGGTGTAGTGCGGGTTGATTTGGAAAGGAACCAGGTGCAGCGCCGAGAAGTTTTGCGGCTCCACAATCGGCATGTCGTTGGTGGTGCAAATGGTGGGGCAGGCGAGGTTGGCGCCCGCGCTCCAGCCCACGTAAGGCGTTCCGCCCTCTACGCACCGGCGGAGGGGCGCTACCAGCCCCAGCGCCTGTATGTTTTTTAGCAGGTGGAAAGTATTTCCGCCGCCGACCACAATCGCCTGCGCCTGTTCCACTGCCTCGACAGCGTTGGCGTGGCGGTGGATACTGTCTACTTCGATGCCGGCAGCGTCCAGCTTGTTTTGTACCCGTTGCCGGTATTCGTCATAGGAAAATGTAACGGCAGCAAAGGGAAAGAACAGTACCTTCGTTACCTTCGACGCCTGTAAAAAAGCGGCGATGTCCGGCAGGCAATATTCCAGGTAACCTTCGCCGGCGTTGGTGGAATTACTTATTAAAAGGAGACGCATAATAATTATGAATTATGAATTATGAATTATGAGGTATGAATTATGAGGTATGAATTATGAATTATGAGGTATGAATTATGAATTATGAATTATGAATAAAAAAATACTTCCTACCTCATACATCATACCTCATACCTCATACTTCTACTTTGTTTCTAAGCCCAGTTTTTGCTTGAGTTGTGCGACCATTGGGTAATTTTCTTTGAGGTAGTTGAATTTTTGCTCGTTTGTATACAGAAGGTTTTCCTGCTGTTCCTGCGGAATAACTTGCAGTTCCAGGCTGATGTCGTCGTTTTGCAATTCGTTGCTTAGGAAATCGATGATACGGGATTTTTGCGTGCTTTCTATCCATTCCTTTTGCGACTGGTTGGCCGAGAAACAGGTGATGCGGCAATCTTCCTGCAAAACGGGCTTGGCAATTTTCAACGCGCTGTTCAACCGCAGGTCGTTTTCGCATGCAAGGATAAACTTCCCCCATGCCGCCGACAGCTGTTCCTGCGAAAAGCGTTCGTGCCGGGCAAGGGTATTGGTTTTTTCCTCTTTTATTACTTCGGGGGTGGAAAATGTTTTTATCGAAATGGAAGCGGGCGGGGGCGGCGCCGGCTTGGAGGGGATGCTTCCGGACTGTTTGGCGCCTGCGCTTTCCGGGTTGGTTTTTATTTCCTGCGGTTGCGCTTCCTGCGCATTCTTTGGCGGCGTGCCGGCGGCAGGGGCTACAGGCGGGTCATTTTTTTTTTCTGCGCCGATGTCGGAAAGGCGCAGCAGGGCAAGTTCTACATGCAATCGCGGGTTGCCGCTGCTTTTGTAGCCCATTTCGCAGGCGTTGGCAATGGAGAGCGCCTCGAATAAAAACGCTACCGGGCAGCGCGCCGTTTGCTGGAGGTAGTCTTCCCTGAACGCCTCGCCCGACTCGAATAGCCGGAGCGTGTCCTTGTCTTTGCACACTAATAAATTCCTGAAATGTTCGCTCAACCCCGCCACAAAATGCAGGGCGTCGAAGCCTTTGGAAAGCACTTCGTCGAACAGCAGCAGGGCGTCGGCGTAGCGGTGTTCGAGCAGGTGGCCGGTGAGCGTAAAGTAGTATTTGTAATCGACTACGTGCAGGTTTTTAATGATGGCTTCGTAGGTGATGTTGTTGCCGCAAAAGACGACCGACTGGTCGAAGATGGAGAGGGCGTCGCGCATGGCGCCGTCGGCTTTTTGGGCGATGATGTTGAGGGCGGTGTCTTCGACGGCGATGTTTTCCTGTTGCGCGATATTTTTCAGGTAGCCGACCATGCCGTCGATGCTGATGCGGTTGAAGTCGTATATCTGGCAACGCGAAAGGATGGTCGGAATGATTTTATGTTTTTCCGTTGTCGCCAGAATAAAAATAGCATGCGCCGGCGGTTCTTCCAGCGTTTTCAGGAAGGCGTTGAATGCCGCCGCCGAGAGCATGTGCACTTCGTCGATAATATATACGCTGTATTTCCCTATTTGCGGCGGCACGCGCACCTGGTCGGTTAGCGTGCGGATGTCTTCCACCGAATTGTTGGACGCCGCATCCAGTTCGTGGATACTGTACGAGCGGCCTTCCGCAAAAGACCTGCACGACTCGCAAACGCCGCAGGCTTCGAGGTTGTCGGCGGGTTGCAGGCAGTTGATGGTTTTTGCAAAAATGCGCGCACAGGTGGTCTTGCCCACGCCGCGCGGCCCGCAAAACAGATAGGCATGCGCCAGCTGTTTCCGCTGGATAGCGTTTTTCAGCGTGGTGGCTATGGCGTCTTGCCCCACCACCGACTCAAAGGTGGCAGGGCGGTATTTCCGGGCTGATACAACAAATTGTTCCATGTTTATAAATATTTATTTTAATACTGCTTCCAAATCAATTATCTGTCCTATTCCATTAGGATGCTTCAAAAGCCATTCTCCTGCTTTCGACAATTTCTTTCGTTGCTTTTTTGGTAGTTGTTGCCATCGTTTTTTATTTTGTTACAAAATTATATAAAATTTTTTAAGGGGTTACTTTATTCTCCCCAGATAGAGTTGTTCTATGGGAAAAATCAAATCCCAGTTTTTACCCCACACTACATTGCCTTCTGCGAGTTGAAACTCTTTAAATTTTTCGGGATTTCCGTACTTGTTGTATTGCGGGTGGGGATGACGCTGCAAAAAGTAGCGGAAATCAATTTCCTGCGCGGTGCCGTCATTAAACACGATATTCAGGGTAAGGTCTTTTACGTGTGTAGCCTTTGTGATGTATATTTTCCGTGCCATAATCAGATTTTCTTTTTAATAACAGTGCTCCTCACTTGTTGTTTTAATACGAAAAATTTAATCCATTTCTGAATAATATTACTTGCGTATGCTTGAATAAACTGTTCTGCCGTTTTTGCATCTTTGGGAGAAAGCGGGTCGACGCCTTTTTTTGTACGCTGTTTTATTTCCACCAACACGCCGTCGTGTATTATCATATCAAAAATGCTTTCACACGCATTATGTATAACATGAACGTGTACCGGTTCATGTTCGTTAGAATAAAAATAAAACACAAAGCCGAAATATTCAAAAATTTTAGGCATAACATTGATTATTTATTACAAAAATACATAAATTTCCCAAATCATATATATGAAATACTAAAGCCCTTCGGGCTAAAAAGCGGCAATGTAAAATGTTCTTTTTTGGAAATTTCATTGCATTGATTTCCGCTTCCGCCACCGCCGCCATTCGCCAATCCATAGCACGAGGGAGGTGCCGCCGATAATCATCAGCCAGTCGCGGAAGAGTAGGGGAGTGGTGCGGAATACTTCGCCGCCCCACTGCACAAGGACGATTTGCAGCATGAATATCAACGCCGCAATGCCGATAAAGGGTTTGCTGTTTTTCAAGTTGCCGAACGCAGACATGGATGCGCCGGAACAACGCGCGTTGAATAAATTCCAAAATTGCGACAGCACGAACGTAGTGAAAAATACCGACTGTTCATAAAGCGTGAGCGTTTGCCCGGAATAGTGGAAATAGCCTAATAATCCCAACAAAACAGCCAGGAAAATGCTGGCCTGCGAGAAAATCGCCGCCGCCATTGAGCGGGTGATAATAAAGTCCGAAGTGCGGCGCGGCGGGCGTTTCATGAGGCTGTTGTCCGGCGGTTCGGTGGCGAGGGCGAGGGCGGCAAAAGTATCCATGATAATGTTTACCCACAGCATTTGCGTTACCGTCAAGGGCAATTGCACGCCTATGAAAGGCCCGATGAAGGCAACCATTAAAGCCACTACGTTTATGGTCAGCTGGAATTGTACAAACCGCTGGATATTGCGGTACAGCGACCGCCCCCAGCGGACGGCGTTGACGATGCTGTTGAACGAATCGTCCAGCAGGATAATGTCGCTGGCGTTTTTAGCTACCGACGTGCCGGAGCCCATAGCCAGCCCGACATCGGCATAATTGAGCGCCGGCGCATCGTTGGTGCCGTCGCCGGTAACGGCTACTACCTTTTGGCATTGTTGCAGCAGTTTCACCAGCCGGAGCTTGTCGCCCGGGCGGGCGCGCGACATGACTTTTATTCGCGCGGCCGTTTCGCGCGCTTCGTCGTCGGCGAGGGCGGCAAAATCGCTGCCGGTGATATGCCGGTTGTCTTCCTCGCCGTT
>JAITSM010000141.1 GCA_031287815.1 Prevotellaceae bacterium | reverse complement strand
ACAATGGTTTTCCTGGTTTTCAAAATCCCCTGTTCCCCTACCATAGAAATCGCCGCCTGCGTAATTTCGCGGTCTACGCTTTTTCTGTCGTTGTTGTGCGTATTTATCGTCCATCCCATTTGCGTGGCGTGTTCTTCATTTTCGGCGGTCAGCAAATCCACAGCCGTTTTCCCCGACTCCATCCGGCCGGCCGCATTGATGCGCGGGCCTATTTTGAATACAATATCGTCGATGGAGATAAGGTGTTTTTCCAGTCCGGCGAGTTTGATAATCGACAGCAAGCCGTGCCGCGGATGTTCGTTAAGTTGCTTCAATCCGTAATGCGCCAGCACGCGGTTTTCGCCGGTGATGGAAACCAGGTCGGAGGCAATGCTTACCACCACCAGGTCTAAAAATGGATATAATTCTTCCAGCGGAATAGCCTGTTGTTTGCAAAAAGCCTGCAGTAATTTAAACCCTACGCCACAACCCGACAAATCATCGAACGGATAGTAACAATCGGCACGCTTGGGATCGAGGACTGCCAGGGCTTTCGGAATTTCATTGCCCGGCAGGTGGTGGTCGCAAATAATAAAATCAATGCCGCGGTCGTTGGCGTAATCGATTTTTTCGTTGGCTTTAATACCGCAATCAAGCGCAATAACCAGCGAAATGCCATTGTCGCGTGCATAGTCGATTCCCTGGTATGAAATGCCGTAGCCTTCGCTGTAGCGGTCGGGAATGTAGAACGAAACCAGTGGGGTGTATTTTTTTAAAAACGAATAAACCAAAGATACAGCCGTAGTGCCGTCCACGTCATAGTCGCCATAGACCATAATTTTTTCCTTATTCTCTATGGCTTGCCAGATACGCGCCACTGCCTTATCCATGTCGCACATAAGGAACGGGTCGTGCAGGTGACTAAGTTGCGGGCGAAAAAAATCTTTGGCTTCCGAGAAGGTTTGAACGCCTCTTTGTACCAAAAGATTCGCCAGCGTTTGGTCGATGCCCAGCTCCGCTGACAAATGACGTATTAGCACCGGATTACCCTGTTCTTTTACTATCCAATTTTTTTCCATAGCTGCAAAGATAGGAAAAAAGATTGTATCTTTGCCGGATATTTACCAGCAATGAAAGTAAGCGGTTTTACATTTATCAGGAATGCACAAAAGTTCGATTATCCCATTATCGAGGCTATCGGTTCCATTCTTCCGTTATGCGATGAAATGATTGTCTGCGCAGGCAATTCCGACGACGGCACGCGGAAAATGATAGAAGCGATTCCTTCGGAAAAGGTTAAAATCATTGATTCCGTATGGGACGATACGCTGCGCGAAGGCGGCTGCGTGTTGGCGCAGGAAACCGACAAAGCCTTTGCTGCCGTAGCCCCCGACGCCGACTGGGCGTTCTATATCCAGGGCGATGAAGTGTTGCACGAAAAGTATATTCCCATTGTCAGGCAAGCGATGGAACGGTATAAAGACGACAAGGAAGTAGAGGGATTGCTGTTTAAATACCTTCATTTTTACGGCTCGTATGACTATGTCGGCGATTCGCGTACGTGGTACCGTCATGAGATAAGGGTTGTCCGCAACAACAAAGCGATTCGTTCTTACCGCGACGCACAGGGGTTTCGCATTGACGGGCGGAAGCTGCGCGTAAAAAAAATAGATGCGTTTATTTATCATTACGGTTGGGTGAAGCCGCCAAAATGCCAGCAGGCAAAGGCAAAGACGTTCCATAGCATGTGGCATGACGACACGTGGATAGAACGCCACATTCCGGATGTCGATGAATTCGACTATTCAAAAATCGATTCCCTGAAACTGTTTGAAGGCGTTCATCCGCAGGTAATGCAGGAGCGGATTTCACGAATGAACTGGCGGTTTACTTTCGATGTAACCCAAAAAAAGTTCCCCCTCAAAGACCGCTGTCTGCATTGGCTGGAACAATTGACCGGCCGGCGGTGGTTCGAATATAAGAATTATCGCATTATTTAAAAATAGTGTAGGTGTTATGAAGATTATTTATTTTCAGGGGCGCTTGGGCAATCAGATGTTTCAATATGCTTTTTTCCACTACCTGCTTCAAAAGGGCGAAGAAGCCGTTTGGCTGGACTGCACCGCACCGTTTATCCGGAAAAAATGGAAAATAGAACTGGAACGCGCATTTGAGGCGGTGGCGCACAACAGCCATAAGTTACCTTACTGGAAAGCGCGCCCCTTCTACTTAGCCGGTGATGTATTAAAAAAAGTTTTTAAGAAAAACCTGCAAACAGACCGGGAGCATCCTGCCCAAAAAGCGATATGGTGGAAAGGTTACTGGCAAAATTACCATTATCCCGAAGCCGTAAAGGACGTGCTGCTGCACGATTTCCGGTTTCCGCCGGTAACGGATAACGAGAATAAAAAAACGCTTTCCATGATAGACGCAACCAATGCGGTGGGCATCCATGTGCGAAGAGGGGATTATGTGAAACCGCGCGTCCGGGTAGCGTTTGGCGATATCTGCACGGCGGAATATTATCGCGAAGCGGTGGAGTATGTCCGCCAACAAACGGACAATCCTGCGTTTTTTATTTTCTCGGACGACCCGCAATGGGTGAAGGAACATTTGCCCATACCGGATGCCGTGTATGTAACCGGCAACACGGGGTTGACAGGCTTCCGCGACCTACAACTGATGAGTCGCTGCAAGCACCAGATTATCGCCAACAGTACATTTAGCTGGTGGGGCGCGTGGCTTAACCAAACGCCCGGAAAGATAGTCGTCGCACCGGCAAAATGGGGGCATAACCAGTTTAAAAACTTTTCGGAAAACCTGATTCCGCCTTCGTGGCATCGCACAGGGCAACTGCATCCGAACATATCATTAGTAGTAGAGGGCGCGACGGAGCAGGAAATTTTCCCACTATTGCAACAGCGATACGACGATTTTGAGTTATTAACAAATACCGCCCTGCCCGTTGCCGATAAACGAATTAAAGGAATATCGCAAAAACCGGCAGGCAATCATATTTTCAAATTAACCAAAGAAGAGTTGCCCCTGTTTAAAGACAGCGGCTACCTTGAAAAGAAACTGCTAAATTATTTTAATACATGGAACAAACAGGATTAAGCGAACAGGAAGCTATTCGCCGTGAATCGTTGAAAAACATTGAATCGTTAGGCATCCCCGCCTATCCCGCCGAAGCGTTTGACGTGAATGTTACGACCGCCCGGCTGCGCAAAGAATACGATGCGGAAAAGGGAAATTTTACCGACATAAGTATTGCGGGGCGCATTATGACGCGCCGCATCATGGGCGCAGCCGCTTTCTTTGAACTGCAAGATGAATACGGGCGTATTCAGGTATACGTAAAGCGCGATGAAATTTGCCCGGACGAAGACAAAACGCTTTACAATACGGTATTCAAAAAACTGCTGGATATAGGCGATATTGTAGGCATTCGCGGTTACGCCTTTGTTACGCAAACCGGCGAACTGTCGATACATGCAAAAGCGTTAAAGTTACTGAGCAAATCCCTGCGCGTGCTGCCGATTGTAAAAGAAAAAGACGGCGAAGTGTTCGACGCTTTCAGCGACCCCGAACAGCGTTACCGGATGCGCTACGTGGACTTGATTGTCAACCCGCAGGTGCGCGATACGTTTATTAAACGCACGAACATCATCAATGCCATGCGTACGTTCTTTAATGCGCAAAATTACCTGGAAGTGGATACCCCCGTGCTGCAATCCATTCCCGGAGGGGCGTCGGCGCGGCCGTTCGTTACGCACCATAATGCACTCGATATTCCATTATACCTGCGTATCGCAAACGAATTATACCTGAAACGCCTTATTGTAGGCGGCTTCACGGGCGTGTATGAATTTTCGCGCAACTTCCGCAACGAAGGCATGGATCGCACGCACAACCCCGAGTTTACCTGCATGGAAATCTACGTAGCCTATAAAGATTACCTGTGGATGATGAATTTCACGGAGCAGCTGTTTGAAAACATTGCGATGGAAGTAAACGGCACGACAAAAGTAACCGTCGGGGAAAATGAAATTGATTTCAAGGGGCCCTATCCCCGCCTTCCCCTCCTGGATGCGATTAAGCAATATGCCGGCGTAGAGGTGGCCGGCAAGGACGAGGAACAACTGCGTGCCATTTGCCGCCAACTGCATATTGAAGTAACGCCTTCGATGGGCAAGGGGAAACTGATTGACGCTATCTTCGGCGAGCAATGCGAACAGCACCTCCTGCAGCCTACTTTTATTACCGACTATCCGGTGGAACTGTCGCCGTTGACAAAACGCCACCGCAGCAACCCGGAGTTAACCGAACGCTTTGAATTGTTCGTCAACGGCAAGGAACTGTGCAATGCTTATTCGGAACTCAACGACCCGGTAGACCAGCTGCGGCGTTTTGAAGAACAGGCCAGGCTGAAAGACAAAGGCGACGACGAAGCCATGTTTATCGACATGGACTTTGTGCGTGCGCTGGAATACGGTATGCCGCCCACCTCCGGCATGGGCATCGGCATCGACCGGCTGGTGATGATGATGACCGGCGCGCCATCGATTCAGGATGTGCTGCTGTTCCCGCAAATGCGGCCGGAGGGGAAATAATGGGCAGTCTTCAGTAGGCAGTAGCAGTAGGCAGTCTTCAGTTGGCAGGCAATAGTAAATAGTAAATCAAAATATAGTAAATAGAAATGGATTTCTTCAAACGTCCGGTTTTTCGAAACGTCCGAGTTATTTTTATTGTTTGGGCGGGGCTGGCGGTGATTGCCGGCCTGTCGAAATATATGCAGGGCAACGGAGCTTATGGAAACTACCTTACTTATACAAATATTTCCGTCCAGCTGGCGCATCAATCGCCGATATATGTATCGGAGCATGTATTGTACGGCCCGGCATTCGGCGTGCTGATGCTTCCTTTCGCCTTTTTGCCCGACTGGCTGGGCATTACCTTATGGCTGGGAGTACTTGCGACGCTGCTGTTTTGGGCGGTCGGGAAGTTACCGCTGGCGGCAGGGCTAAAGGCAGCGGTATACTGGATTTGCCTGCACGAAATGATGACCGCCGCTTTTAACATGCAATTTAATATCGGCATTGCGGCTATCATTGTGCTGGCATTTGTTTTCGTGGAAAGAGAAAAAGACATCTGGGCGGCGCTGGTGATTGTACTCGGAATGCTTACCAAAATATACGGCATTGCCGGGCTGGCCTTTTTTCTTTTCTCCAAGCATAAACGGCGTTTTGCGCTGGCCTGCGCCGGGTGGACAGTCGTCTGGCTGGCGCTCCCCCTCCTCTTCGTATCGCCGGAATATTTATCCGGGCAATACGTGGACTGGATACACCAGCTGATAGCAAAAAATGCCGCCAACAACACGCACGCCGGCGCATCCATTATGCAGAACATTTCGTTTATCGGCATGCTCCAGCGCATTTTCCACCTGGAGGCTTCCTCCACATTACCGATCCTCGCCGGGGGGATAGCGCTGTTTCTGCTCCCGCTCATCCGCATACGGCAATACGCCAGTCAAACGTTCCGGATGCTGTTCATGGCGTCTGTCCTGCTGTTTGTCGTGCTGTTCAGCACCGGCAGCGAATCCAGTACTTACATCATCGCATTTGTGGGCGTGGCGGTATGGTTTGCACTGCAACCGCGTCCTTACCGGGTGTGGCCGGTGTTTTTGCTGGTTTTAGCGCTGGCGCTATCTAGCCTTTCGCCCACCGACTTGTTTCCACGCCACATTCGCGAAACATGGATTATTCCCTATGCGCTAAAAGCCTTGCCCTGCGCGCTCGTCTGGCTGACGCTAACAGTACAGCTTTGGAGAATGGAGAATGGAGAATGGAGAGTGGAGAATGGGCTGGCGCCTCAAGAGACATTCTCTATTCTCCACTCTCCTTTCTCCATTGATTTAATTCTTCCCTGCTACAATCCGCCGCGCGATTGGCCGGAAACGGTGTCCCTGTATTTCGGGCGCCTGCAAACCCTGCTTGCCGGCGTGGATTTACGGCTAATCATTGCCAACGACGGCTCGGAACGGCATGTCGGCCGCGAAGAACAGGAGCGGTTGCTCCGGTACATCCCCGGCGCCCGGATAACCGGCTATGAAAAGAACAGGGGCAAAGGCTATGCGTTACGCCATGCCGTCCGGCAAAGCGACGCGCCCTGCATTATATATACTGATTACGATTTCCCCTTCGAACCGGAAAGCATAAAAAGCGTGGCAAACGCCCTCTTGAACCATGCCGACGTGGTGGTCGGAAACCGCGGAAACAGCTACTACGAGCAACTTCCCGGGAAACGGAAAATCATATCAAAAGTATCGCGCTACTTCAACAAATACCTGCTGCATATTCCCGCCTGCGACACGCAGGGCGGGCTGAAAGGCTTTAACCGCAAGGGGCGCGAAATATTCCTGCAAACAAAAATAGAGGAATTCCTTTTTGACACCGAATTTATTTTCAAAGCCTGCCTACGGAAAGACATCCGGCTGCAAGTCGTTCCCATACAAACAAGGGAAGGCGTTATTTTCTCCAACATGGGCACCAAAACGCTGTGGAAAGAAATGAAAAACTTCCTGCGGATATTATTTCGTTGCGTATGATTTTCCTGAGTTTCGACGTAGAAGAATTCGACACCCCTTCGGAATACGGCGCCCCCCTGCCCCCGGAAGAAGAAATAACCATCTCGGCGCAAGGCACGGCAGCTATCCTGGAAGTGCTGGCGCGGCAGCAAATCCCCGCCACCTTTTTCTGTACGGCGCATTTTGCACAGCAGCAGCCGACGCTTATCCGCCGCATAGCGCGGGAAGGACACGAGGTGGCCTCCCATGGATTCTACCACGCCGATTTTTCCCCGGGTCATCTTAAAGCCTCGAAAGACGTGCTGGAAGCCATCTCCGGCCAGCCCGTGCACGGTTTCCGCATGGCGCGCATGATGCCGGTGGACGTTGACGGAATAGCTGCCGCCGGTTATCGCTACAACGCCTCGTTAAACCCCACCTTTATTCCCGGAAGGTATAATCACCTGTGCGCCCCGCGCACGCCCTTCCTACAAAACGGCCTGTGGCAGCTGCCCGCCTCGGTAACGCCGCTCCTGCGCATCCCGCTATTCTGGCTGGCGATGCATAATTTGCCGTTTGGTATATACCAAACGTTTTGCCGCGTAGCGGCAAAACGCGACCGCTACCTCCACATCTATTTTCACCCCTGGGAATTCATCGACCTGCGGACAATAGGGACGCCCGGCCGCACGTCCCTGCCGCGCTACATTACCCGCCACTCCGGGCAGGAATTGCTGTGCCGCCTCGAGCGGCTCATCTGCTACCTGAAAGCGCACCGCTTCCCCTTCGGACGCTTAATGGAGGCAGGGGAGTTATGAAGTATGAAGTATGATGTATGATGTATGTTTTGGCGCCAGCTACTTCATACATCATACTTCCTACTTCCTACTTCAAAAAAAATCTGTGAAAATCTGTGGGAACAACTTTTTACTCGATCCAATGGTTGCTTACATTGCTCCCGGCACAATGTGCGTAAGCCAATGTATGTTTACATTATTCCCGGCACAATGTGCGCAAGCCAATGTATGTTTACATTATTCCCGGCACAATGTGCGCAAGCCAATGTATGTTTACATTATTCCCGGCACAATGTGCGCAAGCCAATGTATGCTTACATTATTCCCGGCACAATGTGCGCAAGCCAATGTATGCTTACATTATTCCCGGCACAATGTGCGCAAACCAATGTATGCTTACATTATTCCCGGCACAATGTGAGGGAACCAATGTATGTCTTACATTGTTCTCTCCCGGAGCGGGGGAAACAAATGTATGGCATACATTGCTCTCTCCCGGAGTGGGGGAAACAAATGTATGGCATACATTGTTCTCTCCCGAAGCGGGGGAAACAAATGTATGGCTTACATTGCTCTCTCCCGGAGCGGGGGAAATAAATGTATGGCATACATTGCTCTCTCCCGGAGCGGGGGAAACCAATGTATGGCTTACATTGACCAATTATGAATTATGGATTATGAATTAGCTGACGCCAGCCACTGCCTACTGAAAACTGCCTACTCTTAGTTCTTAGTTCTCACCGCTGCCACTACATTTTCCACGTGGTGCGTATGCGGAAACATGTCTACCGGCTGTACGCATTCAATAGTATAATGCGTAGCGAGCAAGGCCAAATCGCGCGCCTGTGTGGCGGGATTGCAACTGACATAAATCAGACGGGGAGGAAGTATTTGCAGTAAGGTTTTCGCCACGCCGGGATGAATGCCGGCGCGCGGCGGGTCGAGGATTACCACATCAGGCGCGCCGTGCGCCTCTATAAATGCTGCGCAAAGCAGGTCTTTCATGTCGCCCGCATGGAATGATACGTTATGGATATGGTTGCGCAGGGCATTCCCCCGGGCGTCCTCCACCGCTTCGGGCACGTATTCCACGCCGGTTACCCGCCGCGCCTGCCGCGCCACGAACAGGGCAATAGCGCCGGCGCCGGTATAGAGGTCATACACATGCTCGCTGCCGGAGAGCTGCGCCATTTCGCGCACCACGCCATAGAGGCGGCAGGCTTGTTGCGAATTGGTTTGGTAGAACGATTTCGCCCCTATCCTGAAATGCAGCCCTTCTATTTGTTCTTCTATGTAGCTGCGGCCGGCAAAGGTATGTACCGGAAGGTCGGTAATTGTGTCGTTGCGCTTTTCATTGAGGACGTAGAGCAACGATGTTATCTGCGGGAAACGCTGTTGCAGGAAGGCCAGCAGGGCTTCGCGCGCCGGGCGGTCGTCGCAGGCGAAGACCACGATGACCATCCATTCGCCCGCAGTGGTATTGCGGATAATCAGGTTGCGCAACAAGCCCTGTTGGGTGCGCAAATCAAAAAACGGCAAATGGTGCCGGATGGCATACGCTTTTATCTCCGTACGAATCGCATTCGACAGCTCAGCCTGGAGGTAGCATTGGTCTATATCGAGCACCTTGTCGAACAGACCGGGAATGTGAAACCCCAGGGCGCGCCGTTCGTTCACCGGCGCTCCTCCGGCGGCTTCGGCGGCGGTGAGCCAGCGGTTGTTGGAAAAAGTAAATTCCAGCTTATTGCGGTAATGCCTGGTTTGTTCCGCCCCGATGATAGGCTGCAGCGGCGGCAGTTCCAGCTTGCCGATGCGCGTGAGCTGGTCGAAAACCTGTTGTTGTTTATAGCGCAATTGCATGGGGTAGGGAAGCGTTTGCCTGCTACAGCCACCGCAGGTTCCGTAGTGCGGGCAAAACGCCGCCACGCGGTCTTTCGAGGGGGTGATGAGTTGCGCCATGCGCCCTTCCAAAAAACCTTTGCGTTTTTTGAGGAGCTGTACGTTCACCACATCGCCGGGCACGGCATGCGGTATAAAAAGCGTTTTGCCGTCCACCCGCGCCAGCGACTTGCCTTCGGCGGCAAGCCCTGTGACCGGTACGTTTTCCAGGAGGGGAAGCTGTTTTCGTTTCATATTGTTGGGGCGGCCGGGCGGGCGCTACCGGTAGTGAAAATACTGTTCGTAATTTGCCAAATGTTCAAAACGAACAGGGATTTTGAGCTGTTTCATTTCTTCGACAGCCGCTTTCAAGCCGTTGAAAATATTGGGATAGTCGGGATTGATGCTTAACAGGATGATTGCGCCGTGGGGGGCGTTCAGGATTTGGCTTTTTATCTTTTCCGCGCCAAACAGCCCGCCGCCGTCGGCAAAAACGGTTACCCCGACCGTCTTGATTCCCGCTTCTTTCAACGCCGACACCACTACATCGTCGGTGTAGTTGAAAAACGGCCGTACATAACGCGGCGTTTGCCCGGTGGCATCTTTAATAGTTTCGGCGCCTGTTATTATTTCGCCGAACGCTGCCGCAAGGCTTTCCGTCCCCTTGCGCCCGTAGGCGGTAGCGCCGTTTACCGACAGTGCGATATTCCGGTTGCCGTGATTTCCTATCTCAAACAGCGCGGGGAGCGCGCCTATTTTCTGCGCCTGCCCAGCGTTCCGGCGCACCCATGTGCCGGAGAGGAAGACAGTGGATTTTACATTGCGCTGCTGCAAAAAATCAAACAGCTCCGGCCAGTTTTTGGTGTACACATTAAAGGTTAAAAACAATACCCGTTCGTTCGACGCGGGAACGTCCACCTGTTGCACCGTACCGCTTACCTGCTCGCTCCATTCCTGCGGCGGGACGCCGGCGTATTTTTCGCGGGCAGCCTGTAATTTTTGCGGGTCGTATAACCCGGCAACGGGCGGGTTGGCCACCGCCGGCGCAGCGGTAGCGGGCGTTTGCACGGCAGGCGCGGGCGGCGTGGCTACGGGCGCGGCTTCGGGTTCGGGTTCCGGTTCGGAAACGGCAGGCGCGGCGGGCGCGGGAGCCGGCTGACCCAACACTTCCGACACTTCCAATATGAGGGATAACGAGGCAAACAGGAGTACGCCAAAGAAGAGTAAAGTAATAAATAAATAACGGAGTTTCATATAAAATTACAAGATTTTTCTGCGTTTGAAATATAACAGGGTAAGTAAAAATGATAAAATCATCATCGCCACCGTTACCGGAAAACTCAGCGCCCCCCACTGGGCAAACGGCAGTTGGACGTTCATCCCGTAAATGCTTGCTATCAGCGTCGGCGGCATAAAGAATACCGTCACCACGGTAAATACTTTGATGATTTTATTCTGTTCGATATTCACCAACCCCAGCACGGTATTCTGGAGGTATTCCAGCCGCTCGAAGCTAAAGTCGGTATGGTTGATCAGCGAGCCGACGTCGCGGATGAGCACGTTCAGCTTGGGATAAATGTCGCCGGGGAATTTATCGCTTTTCATGATGCTCGAAACCACCCGCTGCTTGTCGATAATGTTTTCGCGGATGACCATTGTATTTTCCTGCAGCTGGTTGATGTCTAACAAAATTTCCTGGCTGATGCTGTCATTGGCGCCTATCCGTTTATTCAGTTGCGAAATATCTCTTGCCAGCAATTCGATCATGTCCGCGTCAATATCGATACGGTTTTCCAAGATGGCAATCATCAAATGGTAGCCGGTCGGGTAGACGCGGTGGCTTGCCATCAGCCGCCGTTCTATATCCGAAAAACTGCGCAGCTGCGAATGATGCAGCGTCACCAGCATTTCCTGCACGATGATGAACGACACCGGCTCTTCTACGTAAGTTTCCGGCGCAGCCAGCAGGAAGTTGCTGTTGGCAAAAATGGCCTGTTCCGTTTCGGAATAGCGGGACGAACTTTCTATTTCTTCGGCTTGCGCCCGCGACTGCAATGAGATGTCGATAAATTCTTCCACCGCCCGCTTTTCGTTGCCGTCGGGCTCGTTCAGGTCTATCCACAAAATATCGTTATACCCCAATTCGTTTAACAGCGAAAGGTCGTTAGAACTCCAAACAGTCTTTTCCGATTTATGAAAGATGGTTACCATACTCCTTTTCTGTTTTTAAATATTTCCAAAACAGTTCCATTCCCCTGCGTTTCGCCCCGTCGAAAGCATAATCGATATTCTCCGTCAAATAACCCGCGGCCAGCCCGGCGTCGAAGCCGGCGGCCTCTGCGGCAATGGCTTCATCGATGTGGGTTACGCCGTAGCGCAACGCCTCGTTAAATGGCTGCAAAAAACTTTCCGGTAATTTTTCCCTGCTAACCCATGCGGCAAACACAAAAGGCTGGCCGGTAAAGCCCAGCCAGGCTTCCGCCAAATCGTACCGGAAGGCATACCGCGATTCCTGGGCAAAGACCTTGTCGCCTATCAACACGCAGCCTTCGCCCGGCGGCAGGGGGGATGGCAATGATTCGTCGAACGGCAGGAATGCCGGGCGTATCTTCCAGAAACGCGCCGCCAGCAGCTGCACCAGCGCAACGGACGTGCGCGAATGCGGGTCGAGGTACACGGTGCGGATAGCCGGCAGGGGCGTATTCGACAGCAATACCACCGTACGCACGGTGCGGCTGGCGCCGAGGCAATAATCGCTTATAAAATAACAGGGAGGTAACTCCGGGATAACGGCCACCGGCAGCAACGCCACGTCGGTTTGCCCTGATTCGAACAGGGCGGCGCTCCCGGCCGGCGGCGCCAGCGACAGCCGGATAGCCTTTGCCAGGACGGACTGTTTTAATCCGTGAAGAAAAGGCGCCGTGTTAAGATACGATACGGCAGATACGGTTACCGGCATCATCACGCTGTGTTTTTTGTGCCAATCCAGTGGCGGTTTAACTTAGTCGTCGGGCATAACGCGAGGCGTTAAAAAGCCTGCAAAGATAAGCAATTTTTTTTTGAAGTATGAGGTATGAATTATGAGTTATGAGTTATGAGTTATGAATTAGCTTGCGCCAGCCACCTCATAACTCATAACTCATAACCCATAACTCATATGCACCGTTTTTCCGGAAAACAGAACGTTTTTAGGGAAAAAGAACAAAACCCAACGCAAAATGTCTAAAGACTGAAGCAAGATGTCTAAAGACTATCCCACAGATTTACACAGATTATAACAGATTACACAGATTTTTTTAACTACACTAACTCCCTTTAACTACCCCTGACTTCTTTAACTACACAGGCGCCAGCAACCTTAAACTTTAAACCTAAAACCTTAAACTAAAAAGGCGTCAGCCACTGCCAACTGCCAATTAATGGAGAATGGAGAATTGGCTAGCGCCTCAAAAGACACTCTCCATTCTCCATTCTCCATTGAATAAGCCCGAAGGGCATTCATCCCTTTCATCCCATTCTCCATTAAAGCAGGATGTCATTCAGCAGCCCGGAGGCGGTTTGTTTGGTGCCGGCGCCGGCGCCCTGAATGCGCAGGCCGTCGGGGTAGAAATCGCTATAGAGGATGATTACGTTGTCGCAGCCTTTGGTGGTGGAGAAGGCGTGCGAACGGTCAAACGACTGCAAGCCTGCTTTGATGTGCCCGTTTTCGATTTCGATGCAGAAGGTTAATTTTTTATTCTCCTGCGCCGCTTTTTCGTACAGGTTTTTGAAGTACGCTTCGTTTTTTTCTACGGCGCGGTAGAAATCGTCGACGCTGCCGGAGAGGCATTCTTCGGGCAGGAAGGAATGTATTTCGATATGTTCGATATTTATTTCCATACCGATTTCACGTCCGAGGATGAGCGCCTTCCGCAGCAGGTCGAGGCCTTTGAGGTCGGTGCGGGGGTCGGGTTCGGTGAAGCCCTCGCGCTGCTCGTGGCGAATGACGGAGGCGAAGGTTTCCGTGCCGTTATAGGTATTGAAAAGGTAGTTGAGGGAGCCGGAGAGGGTGGCTTCGATTTTGTGGATTTTGTCGCCGCTGTTGAGCATCTGCCGGATGGTGGAGATGATGGGCAGCGCCGCGCCCACGTTGGCTTCGTAGCGGAAGGGCGCGCCTTCCCGTTTGGCGGTAGCGTGTACACTTTTATAATATTGTATATCGAGGGAGTTGGCGATTTTGTTGCAGGTTACAATGCCGATTTTTTCTGAAAGGATTTGCTGGTAGAGCATGGATATTTGCAGGTCGGAGGTGCAGTCGACAAACAGGCTGTTGGGGCGCGAGAGTTGCTGGATTTTTTCGATAAAATCCATTGTTTTGTAGGCCGGTTTTCCGCCTTTGGTGAGGGTTTTGCTGATGTCGTCGATGTGCAGGCCTTTGGTGTCGAAGAGCATTTTGGCGCTGTTGCAAATGCCGATGATGTTAATTTCGGCGCTGATGGTTTCCGAGAGGCTGTGGCGGCGTTCTTCGATCATTTCGACGAGTGTTTTTCCCACGTTGCCGTAGCCGGCAATGAAGAGGTTGATTTGTTTTTTCGACGCGCCGAAGAATTCGTTGTGTATTGCCCGCACCGCTTCGTTAAATTCTTCGGTACGCACCACCGCCGAGATATTTTTTTCGGACGACCCCTGTGCAATGGCGCGAATGCTGATGCCTTTGCTGCCGATGGCTTCGAACATCCGCCCGCCGGCGCCGGTCTGGTTTTTCATATCGTCGCCCACGAGGCTGATGATCGAAAAACCTTTTTCGACCCGGAGGGGTTCGATTTTATTGAGGGATATTTCGTAGGCAAACTGTTCGTCGGCGGCGTCTTTCGCCTTGTCGGCGTCCGCCTCGTCAATCGCGACGAGCATGGTATTGACCGACGAGGCCTGGGTGATGAGGATGATATTGATTTCGTTTTTTGTCAGCACGTCGAACAGGCGTCCCGAATAGCCCGGCACGCCGACCATCCCGCTGCCTTCCATCGACAGCAGCGCAATGCGCCCCGTGCCGGAAATGCCTTTGATTTTCCCGGTATCTTCCGGCGGGTTTTGCTCGATCAGCGTCCCCGCATTGTCCGGCGCGAAGGTATTTTTCACGAGGAGGGGAATCCGCCGGGTAACCACCGGTTGTATCGTCGGCGGGTAGATGACCTTTGCGCCGAAGTGCGAGAGTTCGGACGCTTCCTTGTAGGAGATATGTTCTATCGTGCGGGCTTCCGGTACTACGCGCGGGTCGGCGGACAGCATGCCGTCCACGTCCGTCCATATTTCCAGTATCCGTGCATCGACCGCCGCCGCAATAATCGACGCCGTGTAGTCCGAGCCGCCGCGCCCCAGCGTGGTGGTGCGGCCGGAAGCGTCGGAGGCAATGAACCCGGGAATGATATAGAGCTTGCAGTTATTGCCCGACAGGTGTTTTTTGATATTCCGGTACGTTTCGTCCCTCAGCACGCTGTTTTGCCGCTGGCGGTATTCCGTTTTAATCAGTTCGCGCGCGTCTACCCATTTACAGGAAATGCCGGTGGACGAAAATTTTTCGGCGATAATGGTGGTGGAAAGCAATTCGCCGAAGCTCATGATTAAATCCATGGTGGCGTGGCTGATTTCGCGGATAAGGAAAATACCGTTCAGCACGCCCTTCAGTTCGTCGAACAGCGTAGCCACCCGTTGGGATACGCCCTTTCGGAAATCCGGCGCAATCAGTTCTTCTATCAGCGTTACATGCCGCTGTTCCAGTTCGCCGAGCCGGCGTTCGTATTCCCGGTCGCCGCTTTCCGCCAGCCGCCCGAGGTGAATAAGCTGGTCGGTACATCCCCCGACAGCAGAAATCACCGCCACCGTTTTGTCGCGGTTCATGGCGTTTTTAATTATTTCCGCCACCCTGTTCACGTTGGCGGCATTGGCTACCGACGAGCCTCCGAATTTTAATACTTGCATGGTAATTATGAATTATGAATTATGAACTTTAAACCGGAAACCTGAAACCAGCATATCCAGCTGTTTGCTGATTTGTTCATATTCCAGCAGGAAACCGTCGTGTCCGTAGGCAGAGGAAATAATTTCCAGTTTTGCGTCCGGGATATGTTCCGCCATATATTGCATTTCGCTGATGGGAAACAGCACGTCGCTGTCGATGCCGATGCACAGTGTCTTTGCCTTGACGCCCGACAGGGCTTTTTCGACGCCGCCCCTCCCCCGCCCCACGTTGTGCGTATCGAGGCTCAAGGTAAGATAATAATAAGCGTAGGCATTGAACCGCGCCGACAGTTTTTTCCCCTGGTAGCGCTGGTAACTGCAAGCGCGTTGCGCCAGCAGGCAATCGTCGTCCGCTTCCGCTTGCGAGAGGCCGTAGCCGGCATAGGAACGGTAGGACAGCAAGGCGATGGAACGCGCGCATTCCAGCCCCTTTTCCCCGCCGGAAATATTTTCCTGCGCCTCAAAGGTGGCGTCGGCTTTCAGCGCCATGCGTTGCGATTCGTTGAACGCCGCGCCCCAGGGGCTGATACGCGCATTGCAGGCAATAAGGCAAATATTCCGAATCAGCGACGGGCAGGCCACAGCCCACTCCAGCGCCTGGAACCCGCCGCTGGAGCCGCCGATAGCAAGGTCGATACGCTCGATGCCGAGATGCGCCCGCAGCAACTCATGCGCCGCAATCATATCTCGGATAGAAACCAGCGGAAAGCCGAGCAGGTACGGCTTTCCGCCGGGCAGGCCGGGCGATTGCGGGCCGGTGCTTCCGTAGCACGAACCAAGGATATTGGCGCAAATGATAAAATACTTTTCCGTATCGAAATATTTCCCTGCGCCCACCAGCGTACCCCACCATTCTTCGGGGTTGGAGTTGGCGGTGAGGGCGTGGCAAATCCATATCACCGGTTTGCCGGCGGCATTTTCGCTGCTCGTGTGGTAGCAAATTTCCAGTTCCGGCAGTTCGCCGCCGTTTTCCAGAGGGAAACGTTGATTGTATTTATAGAGGTATTGTGTCATCTAACTAAGGAAAGACAATATAAATAGCCGGTAAATTCACGGGCGCAAAGATATAACTTTACGGCGGATTATCAAAAAAAAGATTTGCGATGTCATGGCCGACGCATTTAGATTTTGATAAGTTCTAAAAGGAAGTCTTTGCTCCACCCCGCTTTTAATTGTGTAGAACGGAGGGATTCTTTTCCACTATCTTTTTTCAATAAGTTGAGCGCCATTTTTTGTACGGTGGGAAAGTTTTCTGCCGCTAACCAACAATCCAAAAATTTTATATGCGTCGGCCATGAATCCTCATTAAAAAAATTTGGAATTTAAAAAAATGTGATTATATTTGCACCGGTTATTACTTGCTCTTTGACATTTTGAAATAGATATAAAAATATATATCGCTTTAGCTTTTATTCAGAAGAT
>JAITSM010000044.1 GCA_031287815.1 Prevotellaceae bacterium | reverse complement strand
GTAACCGCCAACACTTATACGGGCGGTACTATTACTGCACTCACCGACGCCACCGGTTGTCCGGGCGTGTTGTGCGGAAAGAACAGCGAGGCTGCGGGATTATTGAATTGCTGCGTTACCGGAACAACAAATTGTGGCGGGACGTGTAAAACTACCGGGACATATACAACTAATGATGGTGGCTGTACCGGTGAATGTTATAAGGCGTATACCCAACTCCGCAACCAATGCAATACCGTCATACAAACTGCATACGGAACGTATGAAAACACCTCGTGTTGGAAACCATGCCGTCCGTACAAGACCGTATGCTCAATATATGAGGATACTGAAACCTACTTCACCTATGACGACTATGCCTGCTGGCAGGTATGCAAGGCGAAAAATGCCAAATATTACTACTGGTGGATGGAATTCAATGCACGCAGATGTGCCTGCTGTTAGTTAAACCAGAAACCATGTAAAAAGAATTAAAATATCCAACAAACCAAACGCTACCACCGTTGCGCCTTGTTCCCTCAAGGCTTCATCGCGCAACCATAAAACTAAAATGTTCTTTGCATACCACGCAGGGGCAAAATAAATATAGCCCCTGTTCTTCCCCGTTCAATACCTGCTACCAAACACTATTGAACGGTTAAGGTGCCTCAAGCACACATAGAATACTAAGGAGCTATAATTCTCTGGGTGCAAAGGCACCTTTTATATTAAAGCGGACACAAAAATACAAAAAAATAGGAAACTAAAACTTATAAGGTTAAAAATACAACTGCTTTTGCTGCGAATAACGGCAGAAGTGAATATGCCGGTATGGTTGCAGTTATTGTGGGAGGCGATTTTTAAAAGTTAAGAACTAAGAACTAAGAGTTGACTGGCGCCAGCACTCTTAGTTTTTAACTCTTAACTTTTAACTCAAAAGACGTTCTCCATTAATTTAGTATCTTTGCACCCTGTGGAAGTAATCGAATAACGGAAAACATTAGTTATATTAACACATTTATCACCTTAACCATGCTGTTGCTTTCGCCCGATAACTGGAATGACTACGAGCTGATAGATAGCGGCGGGTTTGAAAAACTCGAACGCTTCGGCAACTACGTACTGGCGCGCCCCGAGCCGAAAGCCGTTTGGGGGAAAACCTTAACGAATGAGGCTTGGCGGCGGCAAACGCATACTTCCTACGTTACCGGCGCAAGCTTCGGCAGGACGGGCAAAGAAGACAGCGGCACATGGATCCGCCTGAAGACAATGCCCGACCAATGGCCTATCCGTTACCGGAAAGACGATTTGCAATTCTCCCTGCGGTTGGGATTGACGGCGTTCAAGCACGTGGGCGTGTTTCCCGAACAGTCGCCGAACTGGGATTATATTTATACCGCCGTGCGCGAACTGAAAACGCCACAGCCGAAAATCTTGAATTTATTCGCTTATACCGGCGCCGCCTCGCTGGCGGCAAAGGCTGCCGGCGGCGAGGTAACCCATTTGGACGCCGTGCGGCAGGTGGTAACGTGGGCGCGCGAAAACATGGAAACAAGCGGGCAGGACGGTATCCGCTGGGTGGTGGAAGATGCATTGAAATTTGTGCAGCGGGAAGCCCGGCGCGGCCACAGCTACCAGGGCATCATCCTCGACCCGCCGGCTTACGGGCACGGGCCGGCCGGCGAAAAATGGAAATTAGACGAATGTTTACTCGATTTATTACAGGAGTGTAAAAAAATCCTGGCGCCGAAGGACAGTTTTTTGGTACTGAATTTATATTCCAACGGATTTTCAGCGCTGGTCGCTGATACGGTCGTTACAAACGTATTCGGGACAACGCGCGAGAAAGAATTCGGGGAATTATTTTTATGCGACAGCTTCGGGAAGCGGCTACCGTTAAGCGTTTTTACTCGTTTTAAACTATGAAATTTTTTACCCATTCCACCATTGCGTTTATTATCGCCATTGTGGCAGTAAGCGTCAGCATTACTTCTACGATTGTGTTCGGCCATCCGGAAAACTTGAAAACGGTTTTATTGGTGAATGCCCTTGTGTTTGCCGTGCTGTACGTATTTGCCTATATCGTATTAAAAGATTTCGTCATAAAAAAGATTACGCCCATTTACAAGACCATTTACAGCATGAGCGCCGTGCGCAATAAGCTGCGCACCGCGCCGCGCTCAACCGATATTGTGGAACGGGTGAACCAGGAAGTCACCCAGTGGGCGGAAGAACAGACGAAAGAAATCAGCCGGCTTTCGGCGATGGAACAGTTCCGCAAAGAATTTTTAGGAAATGTGTCGCATGAACTGAAAACGCCGAGTTTTGCGATACAGGGGCAGCTCCTCACCTTGCTGGATGGCGGTTTGGAAGACCCCTCCATCAACCGGAAATACCTGGAAAGCTGCGAGCGGAATATCGAACGGCTGATTTCGCTGATAGATGAACTGGAAACAATCAACAAGCTGGAAACAGGAGCAACCATACTGTACAAAACATCTTTCAACCTTATAATACTGGTGGAGGAGATATTTGCGGCCTGCGAAATTGTTTCCGAAAAAAAGAATATCCGCCTGTACATGCAACGCCCGACTACCGGCCGCATCATGGTGTATGCCGACCGGCAACGCATTGCGCAGGTGTTGACCAACCTGATTGGCAACTCCATTAACTATGGGCGCGAAGGCGGCGAAACGGAAGTGCTGTTTTCCGACATGCACGACCACGTGCTGGTAGAAGTAAAAGACAACGGCATCGGCATTGCCGAAGACCATCTTCCGCGCATCTTCGAACGCTTCTACCGTGTGGACAAACACCGCTCGCGCGAACACGGCGGCAGCGGGCTCGGGCTGGCGATTGTTAAACACATTATCGATGCACACGGCGAAACCATTAACGTGAAAAGCGAACTGAATGCAGGCACGGCGTTTGCCTTTACGCTGGAAAAATCTAACTAATATAACTAATGCAGCAGGCAACAGTATCCATAATTTATAATCCATAACTCACAATCCGTATGAACAGTTTTTTAAGTATTCGTTGGGACGTCGATCCCGAAATGTTTTCGCTGGGGTTTATTCATTTGCGCTACTACGGCGTATTGCTCGTAAGCGGCTTTGTCTTTGCCTACCTTGTGATGCGTAATATTTTCCGCCGTGAACATTTATCGCAAGAGTTGTTTGATAATTTTTCCATTGTGGCCATTATCTCCACCCTTGTCGGGTTACGGTTGGGGCATTTTTTATTTTACGAGCCCGCAGCGTTTTTTACGCATCCGCTGGAAATAATTTTCCCGGTACGTTTTTCGCCGCAGTTTGAATTCGTCGGCTATCAGGGGCTGGCGAGTCATGGCGGCGCTATCGGTATTTTGCTGGGGCTTTTCTGGTGGAGCCGCAAACGGAAAATACCCTACCTCTGGGCGCTGGAGCGGATAGTGCTGATTGTGCCGCTGGCCGGCGCCTTCGTGCGTATCGGCAACCTCATGAACTCCGAAGTGTACGGCTGCGAAACCTCCCTTCCGTGGGGTTTTATTTTCGTACGCGACGGCGAAGTCCTCCCGCACCACCCGACGCAACTCTACGAAGCGGCGGCGTATTTCCTGATATTTTTTATCATGCGCTATTTATACATCAAACAATTGCCGAAACTCAAACGCGGCATGCTGTTCGGACTGTTTTTAATACTATTGTTCGGCGCGCGTTTTGCGGTAGAGTTTATCAAAAACGACCAGGTGGCGTTTGAACAAAACCTGTTTCTCAACATGGGACAACTGCTCAGTTTGCCGTTTATCATTGCGGGAATAATCTTCCTTTGGCGGGGCTGGAAATACGGCCGGCCGGAGCAGGGATGGCTGCCGGCCTCCGTAACTTCCGCCGCCGGCAAGCAACCGGATAAAAAAACGAAATAACCCCTCGACCTGACCCCTCCGAAAGAGGGGTTTTCAGTAGGCAGTTTTCAGTAGCAGTAGGCAGTGGCGGGCGCTTGTTGAAAGGAAAATTGAGTGGCCATCAAGAGACTTTTTCCACTCTCCATTCTCCATTAATTTGCTATTTCCAAAAATCTTTCTACCTTTGCACCCGACATTTATGCTCTTTTTCATTTTGGGTGCTTTTATTCTTTTCAGGAAATCTGGAAAATTTCATGTCGATTGAATAAAAGCAAAATTTCACAGAAACGTGGGCTTTTGCTTGTAATCGATAGGGTATTCCAGAACCTCCTGAAAAATAAGTTTAGTCCACGTTGCATTTTATCCCCAATACCTCTCTGAAAAGAGAAAATCCCGAAACAGACTAACAAATAAAAGTTGCCAAAGTGCGAAAGCGTAACGCCAGCCACCTTAACCATGAAACAATTAAAAATTATGAGCTATGTATCGAAACCCGGAACCCGGAAAAAATTTTTGCTATACATCATGTTACTTATTAGTATGATGAGCGGGCAGGGATTATACAGCCAGTCGGCAACAGTGTCGATAGCGATAGCGCACGTTTCCTACGGTTCGTCGCCGACGGTTACCTTTACCGTGTCGGCGACGGAGGGGAAAAAACCCCTGTGGATTGTGATCGATTACCAGCGGGTGCAAGGCTCCCGGTACGTGGGCGACTGGTTGCGGGCAACCATCCCGGCGCTGCCCACCAACTGGTCGGCAGGCACGCCTTCGCTGCAACCTACCGACACCAGGGGGTTCTGGCTACAAGGGCCGGAAGGCGCTTTTACGTCCACGGTAACCGTCCCCGTGACGGTGGATGTAAACGGCTACAGCCCGCAGTTCGGGGCCTGTGTGAACGCCGCCCCTATAGCGGACTGCGAAGGAAACTGCACCCTCGAGACCTTCCAGCCGGATTCGTATGCGCCCGTTGGCTACGAATGGCACAACGTGGCCGATACCCGCACAGGCGGCAATGCGCAATCCTATACGGTAACCAAGCAGAGCGACGTCTCGTACCTGACCTCCCATATGAAATACGGCACGAGGTGCTATACCTCGTGGCCGGGCAACGGCTACAGCGCCAATGGCGTCAGCGAGGCGTTCACCGCCGGCGCCTGCGTTGCTGTCTCGGACGTCTATCGCTATAATCCGGAGGGCATGCTGCAATTGGATTTCTGCAATACATACGACGCCCTCCACCCGCTTGACTCCTGCGCGGGGCACTCCGGCACCGGGATTTGTCCGGCCGGCTGGTACGTGTCCTGGGACTACACGCTCGAGGCGAACATGAATGATAACTGCTCGGGGTGCATACTGAAATTGCCGGACGGCAGCAATCCGCGTTACGAATATACGAGCGACCATCATGTGTTTCGGTATTTATTGAATGGTCAGTTTTACACGGAAAAGTGTGCCCACTGGGGCGGGACAAGGGCTTTTGACGGTTTCCTGACATTGCGTTGCGTGCGCGACGTCTGCCCCGATATGGCCATTGCTTCCGCCCCCGCCACCGCCGCCCAGACGGTAACTCCCGGATCGGCTATTGCCGACATTAAATACACAACCACCAACGCTTCCACCGTTACGGTAACCGGCCTGCCCGCCGGCGTTACCGGCGTGTGGGATAACGGCAGCTTTACCGTTAGCGGGACGCCGACGGTAAGTGGCGCCTTTACTTATACGGTTACTGCCGCCAATGCCAAGAGCTGCAATACGACCGCTACCGGGAAAATAACCGTTCTGAGTTATGTTCCTTATTCCGGTTGTAACCCGGCAACTTTTTCATTGAGTACCGTTGCTTTTGCAAACGCAGCCACCTATACCCGCAATGGAATCATCCTTTCTGCGCCGGTTACTGCATCCGGTTGCAATAAGACAACCTATGCCGGCGGTTCATCCGGCGCTTATAATGCTGATTGCCGTACCAATCCCGGTTATGATGGTAATTTATTATCGTGGTGTATGGTGAAACAATATGAATCGCAGTTATGTCAAAGCCCATGGCGCGTGCCCACCACCCAGGATTTCATGATGTACGCCAACGGTTCGACCTCCAATAACAGTCCGCAGTCCAGCGTCAAAGCAGGAATGCATGGCTGGTTGCTTGGTGGCTACTGCGGTAGTTCCGGCACCCTTAGCGATCAGGGCTCGTACGGCGACTATTGGTCTTCTTCGGAGAACAGCTCGGATCGCGGTTACAACGCGGACATCACCAGCAGTACCTTCCTCCCGCAGAACATCTACCGCAAGAGCACCGGTTTCACCTTGCGCTGCGTGCAGTAGCGGCAGCCACTTTAAAATTGAAAATAGAAAATGAAAAATAAAAAGGGATTAAAATACGAACAGTTTATGCCGCCGTAAGGCGGGCGGAAGAAGATTTCATTTGAATGGTAGAATCCAACCATCGAATGGCAGAACCCAACCCTCGAAGAGACGAAGGCAACCGCCGGCTGGTAGAAAACAACCGCCGAAATGAAGAAGACAACCATCGAAATGAAGAAGACAACCATCGAAGTGAAGAAGACAACCCTCGGGGGGAAGAAGACCGCAATTGGAGGTGAAGAAGACAACCATCGAAGTGAAGAAGACAACCGCCGGGGTGAAGAAGACCGCAATTGGAGGTGAAGAAGACAACCTTCGGGGTGAAGAAGACAACCCTCGAGGGGAAGAAGACAACCCTCGGGGGGAAGAAGACCGCAATTGGAGGTGAAGAAGACCGCAATTGCCTGGTAGAACTAAACAAATAATTTAGGAGCAATAAATTATAATTTTAAACAAAAACCAATATGGCAACAAATAAAGATTGGCTGCCACGCAGCCACACCAGCCTGTACCAACAGGTGGTATTGACCTGGAACTATCTTTTAGCTCCGGGTAATCGTGCGCGGATGGGTTTTGCTCCGGATTCGACGCAGGGCGTCTGGTTCGATACGGTGTTTGCACCGGCGTTCAATGACTACGGCGCTGCTTATGTCGCATGGATAAACCCTGCCGACCGCACGCCGGGCATCATCACGAAGCTGGAAGAAGCCGAAGCGGTGCTGAAGGCGGAGTACCGTAAACTGTATACCGGGACGTTGAAAGACAGCCCGGTGGTTACGAACTTCGACCTGCAGGAAATGGGCTTGCCCAAACGGCACACCGGCGGCAACACGCCGGCTCCGGTAGCTACGGAAGCGCCGGACTGCGATGTGGACACCTCGGTGCCGGGACGCGTAACATTTCATTTCTACGGCAAGGGCGAAGCTGGTAAAAAGGCAAAGCCTGCCGGCCAGCACGGCGTAGAACTGGGATGGGATGTGTCCGAGGTAGCGCCTTCCCGCTGGGAAGACCTGCGCCACTCGGCGTTCGACACCCACACGCCGCTGACCCTCTCCTTCGAGA
>JAITSM010000040.1 GCA_031287815.1 Prevotellaceae bacterium | reverse complement strand
TTTTGCGTCTTCCGGTAGCCCATCGCCGCGAGTTCGTCAAGGTAGCGAACATTCAAATACTGCCGGAAAGCCGTTGCCGACAGACCCGACTTTATGCGTAATTCTTTTTTGGACACCAGTCGGTGCATAGTTTGGAATTGTAAAAAAAGTTGTATCTTTGTATCAGGTTATGCGGAATGCATGAACTACAACCGGTAGATGGGCGTGAAATATAGTCATTTGAATCCTACCGGTTTCTTTATTACCACACATTTATTTCCAAAGAATAATGAAATGACGCATCATTTCGTAGTATAACAACGAGATGAACGTATTCCATTTTGCCGTCAATATAAACTTTTGCTTTGAAATTAAAGAAGCCAACGACATTGGAGGTATCCGACGCTTTCCTTTCGCCCCAATTATTATATTCGGCATAACGTAACAGGTCATCTAATACTTCGACCAGACAAGCCTTTTTAGGATATATATGCCCCCCGAAGCTTGTTTTTTTTGCACCAATCCGGTCAAAAGCAATCAGTATATTTAGGCTTTGGTTTCTTACTTTTTTTGTACCCGAATAATGAGTACTATAATAATCAAACATCTTTTTGCGTGTGGCAAAGGCGGACATTCCGCGCCATTCTTTGGTAGATGTTTCCGGGATGATGGTCTGTTTGTATTTTTTCATAGCTTTGTTTAAGAAGTTGCAAAGGTAGTATTTATAGTTTGATTACTTCGTGATAGTACGGCTCAGCGAGAGCCCGCTCGTTGATGCGGGCTTGCGCTTCTTTCAGGCGGTCGTATTGCTGCAATTCGCGGCGGCGCCGCTCGATGTTGTCGGTCGTGCGGAACAGTATCAGCCGAGAGAGGAACGTCAGGAAGGCCGGCGGGATTTCCGAAAAGCCATGACAGACGAAAAGAATATCATTCATGTGCTGGCGGCGACTGATGAGAAACCGGCGCATTAAAAAATTGGTAGTTGCCGGCACATAGTCGCGTATTTCCTCGAAGACAAGACTGCCATTGAAAAAGAATCTCTCCGTTCGTTCCAATGTTTCGGGCAGGGGAAAGATGTGCCGGCAAATACCTTTAAAATTGAAATCTGCCACCGTTTCCAGTTCGTTTATAGGATATTCTTCCCATTCATTGTCATGCGGCGTAAAGATGAGCGATTTGCCGCCAATGGCTGTGATTATTTTTTTCACGGCGGTAGTCTTCCCCGTTCCGTTCGTCCCGATGACGCCGATGAGCTCGCAGGCACGCATAGTCAGTTAAGAACTAAGAGTTAAGAATTGGAGGCGTTTCCAGAGGTTCGTCGTTCCCACTTTGGGGGTTAGGGGGCTCGTTCGCCGCTGGCCGTTTGCCGGCTGCTTCTTTGCGGTCGGCAAGGGCGCGCTGGACAAGGGGCGTGTAGGCCATCACGACGACAAACAGCAGCAGGAATCCGGGCGGTATATCGACAGCTTTGCCTTTCAGGTATTCCGCCAGATGCGGGCGGATGATGCTTTTATAACTCGGCGAAAGGAGGTAATTCTTAGCTTCGCGCTTGCCGATAAACGACAGGGCAAACGAGGCGGCGCTGTCGGCCATGTCGAGTATCTGCGTGGCCACCAGTGTCGCCTCGCGGCGTTGCTCGGCGGGGGTGGGCTCCGGCAACAGCGACGCATCCGGCGTTTCGGGCGCGGTGTGGAAGCTGGGGATGGCAAACGACTGCTTCGGGGTGCGCAGTTCGTCTGCCAGGTCCTCGACCGTTCCGGGACGGAAATTAAACAGCGCGTCAGTCTGCGCATCGGTAACCCGCTCGATGGCGGGCATTGCAGGCGGTATATTGGATAACAGGCTCATGAGGGATGAATTAAAGATGGGCGTTTAAACTGCGCCCGACTGTTGGGCAGATTTAAGAAGCTGTTCAATAAACTTTGACACCCGTTCGCGCGAGATGAGCCGCACGACGGTATTGTCCGCATCAATGGCGACAATCGCCACATAAGCCTTTTCGCCGTCCAAATCAAGCATTAGCGTAATACCTTTCTCGCCCGGACGCGGTTGGTATTGCTGTAGGTAGGAAACAATAAACGGCTCTACTATATTTAAGTGTTTCCGAATGACTGGCAAAAAGGCGGGCAGTAGCGATTGCAACATCATATCATTATAGTTGTTCGATTTCCTCGATGCGTTCGGGCGGCAGGATAGAGAGGGGAAAGAACCACTCTGTGCGCCGTTCCTTGACATAGCGGCGAAACATGGACACCAGTAACACGCCCGGCGTTACATCCGCAAAGTCTTTCAGTTGCGGGTAATGTTCGGCGGCGGCGGCGAGGCGTTCGCAGGTTTCGGACAGCATCGCAGCAGTGGCATTGTCGAGTTCCAGCACCATAGCATTGCCGGGCAGTTGCGCCGCCTCACGCGTGCGTGCGAGGGCTTCGCGGGCTTCCTGCAAGGCCGTTTCGGCCACTTCGGCGCGTTGTTTCAAGGCGTCGTGGCCGGCGTCGTGGGATTTCAGCAGCTCATCGTACTGGGCGGTGAGGGCGTCGTAGTCCTTGCGGATGGCCTCGACCTGTTCGCGGGCTTCGTTCAATACGGTTTGCAACTGCACATATTCTGGGGCTTCCGTAACAGGCGACGCCGGCGCTGTCGGCCCGGCGGCACGCTGCACCAGCATTTCCAAGGCCTCGCGAATACCCGATACGCCGTTAGCGCCCGATTCCGGCAGCAGGGCATTTAACTGTTCCGCCAGTTCGGGCGACAGGCGGAAAGAGTATGATTTCGATTCAAACATGGCCGTTAAATGCTAAGGTCGTTACGGGCGGCGGGTACTGTTTTATTTACCGGTGGCGCAGGCAGCGCAGGCGCAGGCACAGGTGGCGCCGGCGGCAGTGTGTTTACAGGGACTGTTCCGGCGGCTCTTTTTGGTTTTGCCGGCGCGGGCGGCGTGGCGGTTGCGGGGGGAGTGGTTTGTTCTGTTTCCAGCGCTTTTGCAATAGCTGTTTTTCTCTTTGCCATAATAGTTGTTTTTTAATGTTTACGCAAAATTACAGGGTATTAAAAAAAGCTGCCGTAAGAAACCGTAAGAAACCATAAAAAAATTAACATTGCAAGTCGAAAATTACACGTGATTACAGGAATGATTACACCCCGATTACACGCGCTGACAAAGTGTAAACAGAGCGATTACACCCCGATTACACGTGCTGACAAAGTGTAATCAGGGTGATTACACCCGATTACAGACCGATTACAGGATGCTTACAATGCTTGTTTACAGGGTGCTTACAGTGTAATCGGTAAAAATTGTATAATAATTGAAAAAATAAACTATAAAAAACCCTGCCAGCACTTCCGGCAGGGTTTCTTTTTTAGCCGGTTACTGATAATGTTCGATGAGCTGCTGGTTGAGTTCCTGGCAGAAGTTCGCCACGTACTGTACATCGCCGGCGTCTTCTATACCCAATGGCACTTTGTTCATTTCTACAACGCTCATCATCAATAGCAGCCCGATGCCATTGGCTAACCAGCCCCATGTTTCCAAGTCGTTGGTGATAGTGATGTTGTTGCCGCTGTCGGGGGCTCCCGTGTTCACTGCGTTACTGTGCTTCGCGCCGTGTTCATTGCTTTCTGTGTAGTTCATTACAGATAAACTTGTTTATTATGGCAGAAAAAACGGTTCCGCCTTTCCCGTTGAACTACACCTTAGCGGCAGTAATCCCATTACAGAATTACACGGGGGTACGGAACCGTATATGTTTTGCAGCCGGGCATAAAAAAACCCGTTGCATACAGGCGGATTCGTCCGCCGCTAAGTCTGTAGTTCAATGCAAAGATAGTTGTTTTTTTTCATAATTACAAAAAAAGTTGTATTTTTGTATAGAATTATTGTGGTGTCCATGTACTGCTTGGGTATTAGTCCTAAGTTTGTCCAGCTCCAAAATATAGCCTACGATTTTCGCTATATGAGGCATACAGGGAGTGCAGAGCGTAGAAGCTGCATGTTAGTAGTCGGCTGGTCTACTTTGACCACAATAATTTTTTTCTTTTTAGAAATTCCTTATTTATTATAGTAGCGGTTTTCACTTCATAGAAACCGTTTTTTAACGTTAATTGTTTCATAATGTATTGTTTTAATTTTTAAATATTGATTTTTCCGTGCTGCCCAATCCGTAGTACTCGCAGAACTCTCGGACCGTTACCGGCTGGTAGCGCCCGTTTCCGAGTTTCTTTTTTCCCAGCGCCTCGCGCACCAGCGCTATGCGGTTGTATGCCGCCGTCGGGGATAGACTAAACAGGCGTTGCACTTCTTTGGTGGTGATAAAATACTGTTTCATAGTATTTTCATATATTTTTTACTGTTTTTTTCGGAAATTACCGTGCGAATTTGAAAAACACTGTTACTTTTGTTACTTTTGTTAAATACTTTATAAATCAAATAATTATTAAGTAACAAAGGGTAACAAAAGTAACAAAAGTAACAAAAGTAACAAAAGTAACAAAAGTAACAAATCAAAAATTGACTTGTTACCGCTGTACCCATTGTGCTGCAAGGGAAGTAACAATAGTAACAAAAAAGTATATTTATTCCGGCAAATCATTTTGTATGGCTAAAAATTCTTCTTCTGTAATAAATTCTTTATAATCAAATAAATATGGTCTACCCGTGTCATATCGTTTTATTTTTGCTTCATATTCCTGTGTGATTGGGCTATATTCTATTCCATAGATAGTATATTTTTTCAATTTTTGCGGTTTTAGTCCTCTATCCTTTAGTATTTCAGCTATTTTTGTCTTTTCTATTTTGTATTTTACATTTTCTTGACTGTTGATGCTTTCCGCAATATCTTTGGGGGTAAATTCCAGTTGCATTTTTTTGAAGTTGATAAAGGACTCCCGGATAAATTCATCAATTTCTTTTTCCGTTCGGCTCTTTGTACGTTCGTTCACGTCTTTCATCGCTTGAGTACTGTATACCTCCGGATGGAACCACAGGCGACTTGCATTACTGGCATGGTGTAATTGACGATTGCGCAAGTAATAGATAAAGGCCGGTATTTCTTTTTCAAGTTCGTTTATCAATGTTGGGTTGTCATAGCCCAGTGGGTTTACTTTGATTACTGCAAATCGATTTTCGCCTTCGTCAATCTGCATGAAATTGTTTTCGTCGTTGCTGCACAGTATCAATTTGCCGAAATAGTCAATTTCCTGTGCGTTGCGCCCTTTTGCTTCCAGCCATTGCGTTTTCCCGGTCGACAGGTTTTTGATGCGTTCTTTCATTATCTTTTTTTCTACGGGTATAAATCCTTCGTCCACTGCAATGATTAGCTTGGTGGCAAAATGGCTTGTAAAATGTCCGGTAAACCGTTCGTTGTCCAATATGGTGGCATTTTCCTGAAAGAGTAGCCGCAAAAATTCCAAAAAGGTACTTTTACCGGTACCGCGCTCCCGCGACACAAGACAGAGTACCGGCAGGCGTTGTACAGGGTTGTTATAGCATATTTGGAGCCAGTCGAGTAAAAACGGATAAAGCGGTTCGCCTTTCAGATTTTCAGTATTGGCAATGTGATGCAAAAAATTTTCGATATTAGGCCACACACCGTCTGTAGGCTCATGTGAAAGTGGGTAGTAACGATTGTAGGCCATTGTTTTTATTCCATCCTGTTCAATCAAGAATACCCGGCGGTAATTTTCTGTGTTGTCCGGGATATTGCAAAAGGCATCGTATTTGGGAACTTGCGAAACAAATTCCTTGTTATTGCCATAGTCGCGGTTTATTTCAGCGATACTCCATTCCTGAAGTGTTTCTTCTATTTTTCTATGTGCATTTTGTATGTATATTCGTTTGTAGTAATTCACGCCTACGCGCATGTACTG
>JAITSM010000202.1 GCA_031287815.1 Prevotellaceae bacterium | reverse complement strand
AAAAGCACTTCCACCGGAAAGCTCTTCGCCGACAGGAGCAGGATGCGCTTCCCGCGGTTCAGCTTGACGCCCGCCTCTTCGAGCAACTTCATGGTTTCGTCATACAGACGCCCTTTTGAGTGTACAGCAATTCGCAACATATTTTAAAGTATTAATATTCTCTCGTATTTAGCGAAAAAGGCTCACCGCATCACGGTAAGCCTTTTCCTATCTCATCATACACCAATCGACCTACCGAACAATTGTCCGTTTATCATGGCGATGGTGATATGTATTTTTTCTCATAGTTTAATAATTTGATGCAAAGATACAACAATTATCGGAACTGCCAAATTAGCAGCAGTAGGCAGTAGCAGTAAACAGTAGGCAGTCAGCAGTGGGCTATCGCCCGCGTTCCTACCACACACTTCATACCTCCTACTTTTTAAATCTTTTTCTTACCTTTGCAACGGACTAATTTTTTCAAACTATGGATTTACTTATTGCCAGAGATGTTACGAAACGCTATGCCGCTCATTTGGCATTGGACAAGGTGAATATTGCCGTTCCGGAAGGAACGATTTTCGGGTTGCTGGGGCCCAACGGCGCGGGGAAAACCACCCTCATCCGCATCATCAACCAGATTACCGCGCCGGACAGCGGAGAGGTATTATTGAACGGCCGCCTGCTTGCGGCCGATGATGTGTACCGCATCGGCTACCTGCCCGAAGAACGCGGGTTGTATAAAAAAATGAAAGTGGGCGAACAGGCGATTTACCTGTCGCGCCTCAAGGGGCTTTCGCGCCACGACGCCCTGCAACAATTGAAAAAGTGGTTTGTGAAATTCGGCATCGAAGGCTGGTGGGACAAAAAAGTGGAGGAACTTTCAAAAGGCATGGCGCAAAAGGTGCAGTTTATCGTTACCATTTTACACCAACCGCAATTGCTCATCTTCGACGAGCCTTTCAGCGGATTTGACCCTATCAATGTCAGCCTGCTGAAAGAAGAAATATTAACGTTGAAAGCCAATGGCAGCACCATTATTTTCTCTACCCACAACATGGCTTCGGTCGAGGAGCTGTGCGACGAGATTGCGCTCATCAACCGCTCGCGCGTAGTGCTGGCGGGCAAGGTGGATGAAATCCGCCGCAACTATGGCGACAATGTTTTTGAAGTTACTTTTCACCCTGTGGAACACGACGTGGCGGGCTGGCTGCCGCCGGAATACCGCATCATAGACGGCAAAAAAGAGAACGGTCAGCAAAAAATAAGTATCCAGTCGTTCGCCGGGCAACCGCCCAATCATTTGTTGCAACTCCTGCTGCCGCACATGGAAATTACAGAATTCCGCGAACTCATACCCTCCATGAATGATATATTTATTAAGGTAGTTAAAAACTAAGGGATGAAGGGTGAAGGGTTCCAGCGGCAGCCAACTTTTAACTTTTAATTTTTAACTCCTAACCCTTCACTCGGTAAAGAATGTAATAAATTTTTACATTACAAAATTTTATTTACCTTTGCGGTTGCAATAGTCGAAACGAATATTTTATGTGCTTTTACCATCATTTTATCATTGTCTTTTTATGAAAATAACATTATCTACTCTGTTAAATTTTTGGAATTATCTAATATTTGGCGTACTCTTTTTGTTGTCGGGCATTATCGTTTTTGTTCATTCAGGTCAAACATCCGTATGGCCTTGTATTTTACTGATAGCTGGCTGTGGAGAGCTCTTAACTTTTAGTTGCCTTTGCCTGAAAGAACTCTACAATATTCGTAAATATAAGATGTAACCAAAGAACGATTAGGTATTCCGCAACTGTAAAATACCCAATTATAGGTATTGCCCGGATGGTCGTAACCCCCTACCTTTGTATCCGTATTGAGCCATTTTAAAAGATTTAAAAGGAATGAAGGTTTTGAGCAATCAAAGCCTTTATTTTTTACACAATAAAATTGTACCTTTGCAATGCGATGATACGGATGTATGATGGATATGATGTATAGTCTATGTTCTAATGTCTAAAAATAAAAAAACTATGTATAAACTTGGAAAATATAACGCCGGCGACACCATGAGCAGCCTGATAACCGAAAATTACCGGATGCTTTTGGTGATAAGTCGTTTTGGCATTGCGCTTGGCTTCGGCGATAAGACTATCGGCGAGGTGTGCCTCGAAAACCGGGTGGATGTAGCCACTTTTCTTGTTATTGTCAATATGCTGCTCGACGAAGACGGCGTAATGAATTATGCGCAGGCAACCTTTTCCGTCGAGTCGCTGATTTCATACTTGCGCAATTCGCACGATTATTTTTTGAACTTCCGCCTGCCCGCCATACGCGCCGATTTGAAAGCCATACTCAATAAGGACAAAGCCGAACTCTCGCAGGCTATCCTGAATTATTTTGACGAATATGTGGCGGAAGTCCGCAAGCACATGACCTACGAAGAAGAAACGGTTTTTCCCTATGTGCGTACATTGCTTGCCGGACAACGCCGGGAAGATTATACTATCGCCATTTTCAGCCGGCAGCACGACCATGTGTCAGCGCGGCTGACGGAGTTTAAAAATATTATCATCAAATACTACCCGGCAAAGAGTACCAACGAAATCAACGGTGTGCTGTTCGATATTTTTAACTGTGAAAACGACCTGGCTTCGCACAACGCCATAGAAGACTACCTCTTTGTGCCGGCTATCGTGGCGCTGGAAAACAAAAACACGAGGAAGGTATGAGCCATGTTCCGGTAAAAATAACATTAGCCGATGCGTCCGTCATCGTCCGGAACGGCTTGCTGGCTGTGCTGAAACGCATGGATGCGTTCCATTTCAAGGTATATGAGATCAGCGACCCCGAACAGCTGAAAAACTCGCTCGGCTGGCAAAACCCCGATGTGCTGATTGTAAATCCGGTGTTCTTTGGCGCCATTTCATTGCAGCAAATAAGGAAAGATGCGCCGCAGATAAAATGCGTGGCGTTGCAAAACGCCCCCACCGACAGCGCCGTTTCCAAACTTTACGACGAAGTGATTTCCATTTGCGACAGCGAAGAACAGATTGCCGGTAAAATAACGAACCTGGTGCATGCGCCCGAAGTGGAAAAACGCCACGAGTCGCTGAGCGCGCGAGAGAAGGAAGTGATTGTATGCGTCATCAAGGGAATGACCAATAAACAGATTGCCGACAGCCTCTGCCTCTCTACGCATACGGTTATTACGCACCGCCGGAATATTTCCGCCAAGCTGCAAATCCACAGCACGGCGGGGCTTATCATTTATGCTATCGTGAATAAATTAGTGGAACTGGACGACGTCAAAGGCTTTTTGAAGTATGAAGTATGAGGTATGAAGTATGAAGTATGAAGTATGAAGTATGAAGTATGAAGTAGCGCCAGCTACTGCCTACTGCCCACTAAAAACTGCCTACTGACTCCGGCGCCAGCCAACTCTTAACTTTTAGTTCTTAGTTCTTAACTCATTCTCCACTCTCCATTATATTATATTCCCAGTCCGTCGGTAAAGGCGGAAGTGGCTTTCCGCTGGATGACGCGCGAGTGCGGCGGCACGCTGTACACCTGCCAAATATTCCCCCCGATAATAGAATCGTGCCCGATAGTGATGCGCCCCAGAATGGTGGAATTGGAATAAATAATTACATTGTCTTCGATGATGGGATGGCGCGGCACATTTACCGGCAGGCCGTCGTTGTCCAGCGTAAATCCTTTTGCGCCGAGCGTTACGCCCTGATAAAGCCGGACGTGGTTGCCAATCACGCAGGTTTCGCCGATGACTACGCCGGTGCCATGGTCAATGCTGAAATATTCCCCTATTTTCGCGCCCGGATGAATGTCGATACCGGTGGCGGAGTGCGCCAGTTCGGTGATGATGCGCGGCAACACCGGTATGTCCATCAACAATAATTCATGCGCTATGCGGTAATGCATCATCGCTTGAATGGCGGGATAGCAGAACAGTACTTCGCTGTAGCTGGTAGCCGCCGGGTCGCAATCGTACACCGCCTTAATGTCGGTAGCCAGCAACCGTTTTATTTCCGGCAGTTGTTGGATAAATGCCAGCGCCGGTTCCTGCGCGGTTTTTCCCGCAGGGCTTTGCTGCCCGAAGCAGCATAGCGCCCGGCCGATTTGTTCATCGAGCAGGGAATACAGGCGTTCCATACTATTGCCGTCCGCATGGCTGAAAAAGCCCGGAAAGAGCATGGCTTTTGCCTCATTCATCAACTTCCCGATACCGGCAATGCCCGGCAACAGGCACGCCGGGCGGGGTATGAATTTATATTCCGGCACACTCTCCTGCGCCAGCCGGGCGGCGGTATCCTTTAAAGTATCGGTAATCATCGGCATGTCGTTTTGTTTTAAAGGTGCGAAGATACAAAAGAATTATGAAGTAAAAGTTAAAGTTAAAAACTAAAAGTTAAAAGCGCCGGCGTTTTTAACTTTTACTTCAAAAAAAATGCGTACTTTTGCAACCTTGTTTATAAACTTACTATTATGTGTGGAATTGTCGGCGCTTTTAACCTGAAGCAAACACAAGAGGAGCTACGCCCTCAAGTATTGAAAATGTCGAAACTGGTACGTCATCGCGGCCCTGACTGGTCGGGCGTTTTTTCAAATGATAATGCTATCCTGGCGCACGAACGGCTGGCGATTGTAGACCCGCAATCGGGCGGGCAACCGCTGTACAGCAAAGACGGGAAACTGGCGCTGGCGGTGAACGGCGAAATATACAACCACCGGGAAATCCGGAGGCGCATGGCGGGAAAGTATGAATTTTTAACGCAGTCCGACTGCGAAGTCATCCTGGCGCTGTACAGGGAAAAGGGGCCGCATTTTCTCGAAGACCTGAACGGTATCTTTGCCTTTGCGCTGTATGATATAGAAAAAAACATTTTCCTGATTGCCCGCGACCATATCGGCATTGTGCCCCTCTATCAGGGCTGGGATGCGGAGGGGACTTATTACGTGGCCTCCGAACTGAAAGCGCTGGAAGGATACTGTTCCAAAATCGAGGAGTTCCTGCCCGCCAGCTACTACTACAGCCCCGACGGGAAGCCGGTACAATGGTACACCCGCGATTGGGAACAGTACGATAACGTGAAGGACAATGTTACCGACATCGACACTTTGCGCGACGCGCTGGAAGCCGCTGTGGAACGGCAGCTGATGACCGACGTGCCTTACGGCGTGTTGCTTTCCGGCGGGCTGGATTCGTCGATTATCTCGGCGGTGGCGAAGAAATATGCCTCCAGGCGCATAGAATCCGGCAATACGCAGGACGCCTGGTGGCCGCAGCTGCACTCGTTTGCCATCGGGCTGGAAGGCGCGCCCGACCTGAAGGCGGCGCAGGCCGTGGCTAACCATATCGGCTCGGTGCACCACGAAATACATTTCACCATCCAGGAAGGGCTGGACGCCCTGCGCGACGTGATTTACCATATCGAAACCTACGACGTAACCACCGTCCGCGCAAGTACGCCCATGTATTTAATGTCGCGAATCATTAAATCTATGGGCATAAAAATGGTACTCTCGGGCGAAGGCGCCGATGAAGTCTTTGGCGGCTACCTGTATTTCCACAAAGCGCCGAATGCGGAAGAATTTCACAAGGAAACCGTCCGCAAAATAAGCAAGCTCCACCTCTACGACTGCCTGCGCGCCAACAAATCGCTCGCTTCATGGGGCGTCGAAGGACGCGTGCCGTTTCTGGACAAGGAGTTCTTAGACGTAGCCATGCGGCTTAATCCGAAAGATAAAATGGCGGGCAAGGGGAAAATGGAAAAATGGATACTGCGGAAAGCCTTTGAACACTACCTGCCCGAAAGCGTGGCATGGCGCCAGAAAGAACAGTTTTCCGACGGCGTGGGCTACAACTGGATCGACACCCTGCGCGAAATAACCGCCAAAGCCGTTACCGACGAACAAATGGCCGCCCGCGCCGAACGCTTCCCCATCAACCCGCCGCAAAACAAAGAGGAATATTATTACCGCTCCATTTACGCCGAGCTGTTCCCTTCCGATTCGGCGGCGCAATGCGTGCCCTCCGTGCCCTCCGTAGCCTGCAGCACCCCCATAGCGCTGGAATGGGACGAAGCCTTCAGGAAAATGAACGAACCCTCCGGACGCGCCGTGAAAGACGTACACTTATCAATGGAAAATTGAGAGTGGAGAATGGAGAATTGGCTGGCGCTAGCAACCTGAAACTTTAAACCTGAAACTTTAAACTTTAAACCTGATGTTACGCGACAGTTTTTTCACGATAGAAGAATTTTCAAAAGACGGCGTTTCCTTCCGGGCGGCAGTCCGGCTCAATGAACAACATCCCGTCTTTGCCGGGCATTTTCCCGGACAGCCGGTAGTGCCGGGCGTATTCACGTTGCAGATGATTAAAGAATGCGTATCGTATGCGCTGGAAAAAGAACTGCGTTTCACTACCGTGCAAAACTGCAAGTTCTCCAGGACTATTTTGCCCGGCGTCCACCCTTTACTGGAAATCCACTGCACCTGCACGCCCCGGGCCGGCGAATGCGCGGTAGTTGCTTCGGTACAGTCCGGCAGCGACGTCTTCCTGTCATTAAAAGCAGTTTTGGTGATGAGTGAAGGGTGATGTATGATGTATGATGTATGATGTATGATGTATGATGTATGATGTATGATGTATGATGTATGATGTATGATGTATGATGTAGCTGGCGCCAGCCACCTCCTACCTCATACCTCCCCCCCAAAAAATCCGCCGGCATGTTTCCATACCGGCGGATTTCATTAGTTACCTCCCCCCAACCCCCTCCGAAGGAGGGGGAGTTGGCTCCCTCCCCTTCGGGGAGGGCTGGGGAGGGGTGTCAGGGGATAATCGCACTCGCTATCGGGCTGTAGGGCCCTTTTTCGCCTCTGGTGTTTTCCCACCGGAGGGCGAAGTAGAGGGTTTTGCCGCGCTGGTCGTTCTCGAAGGAGAGGGTCAGCGGCGTGTGGGTGTCGAACGCCGAGTGGCGCAGGTCTTCCCAGCGGGAAGGCGCT
>JAITSM010000166.1 GCA_031287815.1 Prevotellaceae bacterium | reverse complement strand
GCGGGGGGGGCTGGCCGGCCCGCTGCGGGGGTTGACCGGACCGCAGCGGGGGATGCCCGGAACGCGGCGGGGGATGTCCGGAACGCAGCGGGGGATGTCCGGAACGAAGCGGGGAATGTCCGGAATAAATAGGAAATAAATATATTAACTTAAAAAAGGAGGATCCTATTTTTTATGTATGAAGTATAAGGTGGCTTGCGCCAGCTACTGAAAACTGAAAACTGCCCACTGACCTCCGGCGTCAGCCACCCTTCACCCTTTACTCTTCACTCTTATTCGGTTTGTCCAGTCCCAGTTCGGGGTGGTTTTGCGAAGATTTTTTCAGGACAAGGGAAATGACGATGGCGATGCACGCCAATGTAATGAAAACCCATTCGGAGTAGAAAACGGCGTCGGTCAATGTTTTCGTCGCATTGAAAATTTTTCCTATCACCACCGGCACCGACATTAACCCGATATTCTGAATCCAGAAAATAAGCGAATAGGCCGTGCCTAACTTGCTTTCGGGAATTATTTTTGTTACGGACGGCCACATGGCGGCCGGCACCAGCGAATACCCCACGCCCAGCAGCGACAGCCCGATAAATCCGAATACCTGTACCTGCGGCGCAAACGCAATGATCAGGTGCGCGAAAAGCACGACTACGGAGCCCGTCAGCAGCCATTTGGTGGCTTTCCCCTTGTTGTCTATCGTCGAGCCGAACAGGGGGGTGAATACAATGGTAAATATGGGCAGCAAAATCATCATGATAGACGAGGTCTTGAATTCAACGCCAAACAGGGAAATAGCCACTTCGCCGAAACGCGGCACCAGTATGGCGGCGGCAAAGCGTTTGAAAGAATTGATGCAGCAGTAAAAAAATACGCACAAAAACGATATGAGTATAAAATGTTTGTTGGTAAGTATTTTTCCGATGTCTGAAAACCGGAATTTATCTTCTTCGCTTGCCCCGTTTACATCGACGGCGGCGCTTTGTTTATCCGATTTTTTGTCGAACGAAATAAATACAAACCACGTTACAAAGCCGACAACCATCAGGAACAGCCCGATTTCCGACATATCGTTCGATTCGGAGAGGGGGAGGTAGGCGTCTTGTTTGGCGGCAATCACCCTAGGCGCCAGCAGCAGTGCAATGGCTGTTCCCAAGCGCGCGAGGGCTAACTGCAATCCCATAGCCAGCGCCATTTCTTTTCCTTTAAACCATTTTGCGATGGATTTTGTTACCGCCACGCCGGCAATTTCGCTGCCCAGCCCGAACAGCGCGCATCCCGCATAGGCCGCCGCCAGCGAAGGTTTTTCAAATCCCAAAGTATTGCCTACAAACCCGGCTATCGCGCTTCCCGGAAAGGCCGGCGACAGGGCATAGGAAACAATGAGCGAACCGCAAACCATCAGGGTTACAAACAGCGTTCCCGTAAACCGGACGCCCCATTTGTCGAGCAGCATTCCGCAGATGATCAGCCCGCCGAAGACGCAAAGCGACGAGTAGGCGCCGCCATAGAAACCGTAGTTTTCGGTGTCCCAGCCCAGTTCCAGCAATTCGGGATTGTGGAAAATCTGGCTGACCATAGAGAACATGTCGTCGAAAAAATAGGAGGCAAACATGGGAAGTGCAAGGCATAGCAACACCGCCCACCGGGCTGTTTTGGATTCGCGTAATAGTTTTTTCATTTTATAAAAGTTTAAAGATTCGAAAATTTAAGCGGGTGGGTTAGGGCTTTCTTCTTCCTTTTTCTCTTCCTCTTTTTCGAAGTCGAGGAGGTTATTTTTTTGCAGCAGGTTGTACCATTCCACCACTTTTTTCATGTGCGAGGGGTAGAAACGCTCGCGGTCGTAGTCGGGCAGGATTTCTTCGAAAAATTTCTGCAACCCGGCAGGGTCGGATTTATGGTCGATAGCGGCCGCGCCGTTTAGCTTTTCCTTGATTTTTATAAGCGCGTCGCGCAGCGGCAGTTCTTCCGTATTGGTATAAATCGACACATCGGACAGTGGCGTAACGCGCATGGAGCCGCCGGCATTCATACGTTTTCCATCCAGCATGGATTCTACAATAACGCCGTTCCGCCCTTGCGAAAGATGGCGGAATAAACCGGGATAGCCGCTAATAGCAAGTATTTTTTGTAAGTCAGTCATAAGAGAATTGAAAATTGAGAATTGAAAATTAGGAGTTATGCGTGTTTAATTAGTCACATTAAATAATTAGTCACATTAGCACATTTGTTTGTGTATGGTTATTACTTGCGGCAGCACGGCCTGTGTGCCGTCATTCACGATGATGAAGTCTGCAGCGGCATTGCGCCGTTCGTCCGTCCACTGTTGCCGGATGCGGAGGCGGATGGCTTCTTCCGGCAGTGCGTCGCGTTGCTGTACCCGTTGCAGCCGGAGCGTTTCGGGGGCGGTAACCGCCACTGTTTTCCGCATCATCGAAGCTATTCCGCATTCAAACAAAATCGCCGATTCCATGAGCACATAAGGCGCGTTCTGTTGTGCGGCATACGCCCGGAAACGTTCCATTACTGCCGGATGCACCAAAGCGTTTACTTTTTCCAGCAGCCGGCTGTCTGCAAAAATCCGCTCTGCCATGCGCTTGCGGCATAATTTCGGGCCGTCGTACACTTCTTCTCCAAGCAAATTTACCAGTTGCGCCCGCAGGGTGGCGTCGGTGTCATACAGTTTTTTTGTTTCTTCGTCGGCATTAAAAACAGGAACGCCCATCGTTGAGAAAACTTTTCCCACCAGCGTTTTCCCGCTGCCGATGCCTCCTGTTAAACCTGCGAAATATGCCATTGGAATAAAGTTATTGGAAGAATAAATGATTAAGTTATTAGGTGGTTAAGCTCATGGATGGACCAGGTTATAGATGCAGGTTGTTTAGTTTTTCCGCTAACTTAATCACCTAACCACTTAATCGTTTAATTTTTGATTGTTGATGTTTTCCAGAAATTCATCAACGCTTATGCCGGTAAAAAACAAGGTATCTTTTGCAAAAAATTCTATATGCATTTCGTCGTTCAGCAGTTGCTTGATGTCATTTACAAGCAGGTAGTAGCGATTGGATGTTGTCCGCCGCACCGGTTGGTTTTTGAGGTCTATCACCTCCACCGGCGGATTCGATAAACGTTGTTTCAAAATATTGAATCCGCTGGTACGCGCGGTTATCGGCAATATGCCGTCGGAACAAAGGTGCGGCGTTTTTTCATTGGTGCTGCTGTAAACGCATACGGTTAATTGCAGGTTGGCGCGGTATTCGTTGGACAGCCTGTTCATCAACCAAACGAAAGACGCTATCAGCACAAAGATAAAAAACACCCCTGTCCGTTTGCTGAATAAGTTTTTGAAAATGGATAATGAGAATTTCATACGGTACGTTTCTGCAAGGTTACCGCGAATGCCGGCACGGGCAGCGTTTTACTTCGCCGGCGGCAAGTCCGACATATCTTTCAAGATAGTGCTTTTATCGATACGTATTTTCACGTTTTGGTCTACTTCGACGATGGCGTAATGGTCTTTCAATTCAACAATCGTTCCGTAGATACCGCCCGAAGACACCACTTTGTCGCCTTTCTGCAAGCTTTCGCGGAACTTGCGCAGTTCTTTTTGCTTCTTTTGTTGCGGCCGTATCATAAAAAAGTACATGACCACGAACAGCAAAAGCATCATAAGTAAAAAGCCGGAATTTCCGCCGAGCATACCGCCGGCGCCCTGTTGCGCCGGAGCGTCTGTTTGTGCAGCCACATCACCCGCCGCCAGTAAAAATGTTACTAATTTCATTTTGTTTATTTTTTAGTTTTGATTTCGGCTGCGAAGATACAAAAAAAAATTAAGAGCAAATAAACCTTGTTAGTCGTGAGCTGTGAGTGCGCGAGGGTGATGGGTGAAGAGTGATGGGTGATGGGTGATGGGTGA
>JAITSM010000163.1 GCA_031287815.1 Prevotellaceae bacterium | reverse complement strand
TGTACTGCTTCCGGCTGGGCTTGTACAAGATGTCATTAGCTGTTTTTCAATCGGGAGAAACAGCACATAGCTTCACTGCAAAGCCGGAATGTTTTTGACGTTCCGGCTTTTTTGCTGCCTCCCTGTCCGGTCAAGGTTCTACCTTGTCCGCCCTATCAAATTAAGTTAAAAACTAAAAGTTAAAAGCAACCGCCTGTGGAAACGGGCGGCTTCTTTGTAGGCTACCGTTTATACACCACTTTTGCCAGTAAAAATCCCCGTTCGGACGAAGAAGCCCCTTTAAACCGTCAGCTTAAGCCGACGGCAATAGCGCTAGCGAGCGATACATTATTTATTTTTTACTATCTTCGCAAAAACTTACGACTTGTGACTTATGACTAATAATTTTCAACTAAAACTTCTCTTGCTCCTGTTGCCGGGAGTGGTTTTGTATGCCTGTAAACCTGCGGCAACGGCGCCGTCGCCGGCGGGAAAAATAACCATTACCTCCTTCATGCAGCCGGTGGACAGCACCCTGGACGCGCAGCCCGATGCGGCGGCGCAAGCGATTCTGGACAAGTACAAGCCGGCAATGGATGCGCTGATGAACGAAGTTATCGGGCAATCGGAGGTGGACATGCCTGTGGCCGGAAGGCCGGAATCGCTGCTTTCCAACTTCACGGCGGATGCGCTCCTCCGCATTGCCGAACAGCAGGGCTGGCCGGCTGACGTGTCGTTGTACAACTTCGGCGGTATCCGCAGTTCTTTGGCGGCGGGAGCTGTTCGCTTGTATGATATCTATGCGTTATATCCTTTTGAAAACGATTTGGTGATACTGACGATTCAAGGGCGTTACCTGCGCGAGCTGGCCACCCTCTTTGCCGAACGGAACGTACAGCCGATGGGCAACGTTCGCCTGGCCATTGCGCAAAAAGAGGTGAAATCGCTGCGCATAAACAACGCCGAAGTGGACGATGAAAAAATGTACCGCCTCATCACAAACAGCTTTGTGGCCGAAGGAGGCGACGGAATGGAGGCCTTGTTGCATGCTGTGGCCGTAGAACGGACTGGCATGACCGTACGCGACGGCATGATTGCCTACATAAAATCGCTCACCGCCGCCGGCAAACCAATCACCGCCACCCTTGACGGAAGAACGGTGGTGAATGGAGAATTGAAAATGGAGAATTGAAAATGGAGAATTGAGAATTGGCTGGCGCCAGCCAACTAACGACGAACAACTAACGACTAACGACTAGTGACTACCATGAAAAAAACTTTCTTATTATTACTGATCGGCTGGTATGCGGTTTCCGGCTTTGCGCAAAGCAAACAGATCACAATCATTCATACCAACGACGTGCACAGTCAGGTGGAGCCCGATAAAAACAATAGGGGCGGCATGGTGCGCATGGCCACCTACATTCAACAGGTGCGCGCGGAGGAGGAAAATGTGCTGCTCCTCAGCGCCGGCGATATTTTTCAGGGAACGCCTTACTATAACCTGTTTTTCGGCGCCGTCGAAATCGAATTGATGAATGCTATGGGCTACGACTTTGCCTGTCTGGGCAACCATGAATTTGACAACGGCATAGATTCGCTGGTGAAACGGTTGCAGGAAGCGAAATTCGGAATCATCACGGCCAATTACGATGTGTCCGAAACCGCGTTGCGCCCCTTTGTGAAGCCTTACGCCATAGTGGAAAAAGGCGGTTTTAAGATAGGCATTGTGGGCGTCGGCACCGACTTGACGCCCGTGTCGTTTGGGAAGAACTGGGAGGGCATCGTTATCAGCGACCCGGTGGAAACCGCAAACGCTATGGCCAAACAATTAAAAGAACAGCATTGCGACCTCGTCATTTGCCTCTCGCATATCGGATACGAGGAAGACGTGAAACTGGCCGAAAATTCCCGGAACATCGATCTAATTATCGGCGGGCATTCCCACACCTTTCTGGAAACGCCGGACGTCCGGAAAAACCTGGACGGAAAAGACGTGCCCGTTACCCAAACCGGCGGCAATGGGAAATATATCGGGCGAATAACTGTCCGTAAAAATTAGGAATTAGAAATCAGGAATAGCTTTTAAAGGCTCGGATAAATAACATTCGGGAGGTATTCCAGCGTATGTTTTTCGCCGCTGAATACAATAGAAATTACATCTATCTGCACTTCCATCGTCAGGTTATAACGGTGTACGTAGGCATTTGCTGCGGCTATCAGGTGGCGTTGTTTCGCTTTTTGTATGGACTGGTACGGGGGCATAAAAAAGTCTGATTTCAGCGAACGCACTTCCACTACATGCAAGCGGTTATCTTTTTCGGCGACGATATCCAATTCTTTCGTTCCCTGCTGCCAGTTGATGTGAAGGATATTAAATCCGTTGCTGCGCAAATAATCCGCAGCTATCTGCTCGCCCGCCCTGCCGGTAATTTGTTTGTCAGTCATTTTTTGGAGATGTTAGATGTTAGACATAAGATATAAGACATGAGATGTTAGACTGCCTACTGCTACTGCCTACTGTTACTGCCCGCTGCCACCGCCCTCACCGGCAGCCATGCCACCACGTAACCTATGGCCAATACCGTTACCGCTACCAGCGCCACGTCTGCCCAACGAACGGACACGGGGTAAGTAGCCACTAAAAAATTTCCGGGCATGGAAATAATGCCGAACCATTGCTGCGCAAAGCACACAAGCAATCCAAGTATAATACCTGTCGCCACGCCCAACACCGAAATCATCCATCCTTCCAGCAGGAAAATATGGTTAACCAGCCGGTCGTTGGCGCCCATGCTGCGCAGGACGAATACATCGCTTTTCTTTTCGATAATAAGCATGGCCAGCGAGCCGAGAATGTTACAGGAAATCACGATCAGCATAAATAGCAAAATAGCGTATATCGCCGCTTTTTCCGATAGCATCATGCGATGAAGCGTTTCCTGCTGTTCGTAACGGTTTTTCACGGTAAAGTTTTCGCCTATCAGTTTTTTGATTTGGGTTTGCAACCTTGCTACATCTGTGTTTCCCGTCAATTGAATTTCTACGGCGCTTACTTCACCGGCGTAGCCAAGCAACCGGCGGACAAACGGAAGAGGCGCAAAGACGACATTGTCGAACGACTGCTCTATCGCAAAAATGCCGGCAGGAAAAATATAATCGCTCGCCAGCGATGCCTCTATATTGACCAGCGACACGCGGCCTTCGCGCTTGGGCGCGTACACCTGCAGGGGGTCTATAAAATGGACGCCGATACCTAACTTATAGGCCACCGCCCGCCCGATGACGGCTTGCTCCAATTCGCCATGCCACAGCTTAAACTCGCCGTATACCATCGCTTCCGGAAGGCGCGTGGTAGAAAGGAAAGCGCTGTCGACGCCCTTGATAGCAGCTATATCTTGCAGGCCGCGGTATTCCAGCAATATATTTTCTTCCAACACTTCGGCAAAAGAGGCGACGCCCGGCAAGCGGCGCACCGCATCAAATTCCGGCGACTGCGGCACAAAGGTTTTTCCGGTAGCCGGCGCAATGCGCAAATCGGCGTCAAATGTATTGTACAGCGATTTTACCAAATCTTCAAAACCATTGTATACCGACAGTACCACCACCAGCGCCATAGTGCCGATCACTACGCCCACCGCGCTAATCAACGAAATAATGTTAATTACGTTATGTGATTTTTTGGCAAATAAATACCGGCGCGCTATGAAAGAGGCAAGGTGCAAGGCTATTTCTTTAACAGTTCATCGATTTTTTCCACGTAATCCAGCGAATCGTCCACCGCAAAAACTAACTCGGGAACAACGCGCATTTGTTTGGCTATACGTTTGCCCAACTCGCCGCGTATACTGCGGGAATACTGGGCGACAAGCTCCATCACCTTCGCCGCCCTGCCGGAAGGAAAAATGCTCAACCGCACGCGCGCCAACGCCAAATCGGGGCTCATGCGCACCGACGTTACCGATACCATAGCGCCGCCATAGGCGCTCATGCCTTGCTGCCGGATAATTTCGGCAATATCTTTTTGTAGTTGCCGCCCTACCTTTTGTTGTCGCGTACTTTCTGCTTCCATGTTTCTTTGAGGTTTTAAAGTTGAAGGTTTAATGTTTAAAGTTTAAGGTTCGACTAATGGCTAATCCCCATTTTTATTTTTGCAAATTTATCAATATCTTTGGACTTTCAAAAATAAATGTTACAAAGAAAATGGAAATTGTTTTAAGCGGCATACGCCCTACCGGCCACCTGCACTTGGGAAATTATTTCGGCGCATTGCAAAATTTCATCAAAATGCAGCATACACACTGTTGTTATTTTTTTATCGCCGATTTACATTCGCTCACCACGCACCCGAAATCGGACGGTTTCCACGAGAATGTGAAAAACGTACTGGCGGAATACCTCGCCGCCGGGCTCGACCCCGAAATCGCTACCCTCTATATACAGAGCGACGTTCCGGAAGTATCGGAACTCTATGTATTGTTAAATATGCTGGCCTACCAGGGCGAGCTGGAGCGCACGGCTTCCTTCAAGGAGAAGGTGCGCAAACATTCCGACAACGTAAATGCCGGGCTGCTGACCTACCCTGTGCTCATGGCTGCGGACATTTTGATACACCGCGCCGCCAAAGTCCCCGTAGGAAAAGACCAGGAACAGCACCTGGAAATGACGCGCACCTTTGCCCGCCGCTTTAACAAGCTCTACGGCGTGGAAGTATTCCCCGAGCCTACGGCTTTCAATTTCGGCAACGAGCTGGTGAAGATTCCCGGCCTCGACGGCAGCGGGAAGATGGGCAAGAGCGAAGGCAACGGCGTCTTTCTGGTGGATGATGAAAAAACCGTTACGAAAAAAGTCATGCACGCCCTCACCGACAGCGGCCCCACCTCCCCAAACAGCCCGATGCCGGAGCCGGTCAAGAATATTTTTACGCTCCTGGAGGTAGTTTCCGCGCCCGGCACGGTAGCTCATTTCCGCGAAAAATACAACGATTGCAGCATCCGCTACGGCGACTTGAAAAAACAGTTAGCTGCCGACATCTGGGGAAAAATCGCCCCCATCCGTGAACGCATTGCCGAAATCAAAGCCGACAGCGCCTACCTGCGCAAAGTAACGCAAAACGGCGCCCTCAAAGCCCGCGAAAGCGCCCAAGCCACCCTCAAAGAAGCAAAAAAAGCCATCGGCTTCCGCGTATTTTAATGGAGAATGGAGAATGGGCTGGCGCCAGCGCTCATAATACATAACTCATAACGCCTACTTCAAAGCGCTTTCCCATCTTTGTATCCTGTAAACTTACCTGTCTATTTCTCCTTTTTAATTAAATACGCCTACGAGAAACCGGTTAAGCTATTCCTGTCTTACCCATATCACCAGCCGGAAAAAGTCTTCTGACCTACTTGTCGAACATCCCGCAAGTAAGAAAAAGTATTTTGACACACTTGCGGGACATCCCGCAAGTAAGAAAAAGTTTTTTGACACACTTGCGGGACGTCCCGCAAGTCGAAAAAAGTATTTTGACACGCTTGCGGGACATCCCGCAAGTAAGAAAAAGTTTTTTGACACGCTTGCGGGACGTCCCGCAAGTCGAAAAAAGTATTTTGACACACTTGCGGGACATCCCGCAAGTAAGAAAAAGTTTTTTGACACGCTTGCGGGACGTCCCGCAAGTCGGAAAAAGTATTTTGATTCGGTTGCGGGAAATGTTGCAAGGAGGCCGGATGGCCTGCGGACACTGTTATACGGTGAAAAAAAGCCCCATCAGGAGGAAAAACCCCGCGTCTGCCATTATTGCATTCCCATACGGACGCCGGCGGAGCGAAAGTTATGGGGAATATAAAGCCTTATTCTACCCAACTCTTAATTTTTAACTCTTAGTTTTTAACCCCCAACTCCTCCGCCATTGCCTGGGCGATGCGTTTTGCAGCGCCCTGTTCCCCCAGCAGGCGGCGGAGTTCGGCATAGCCGTTGAGTTGGGCGGCGCGTTTGCTTCCGTTGGGCAGCAGGGCTTGCAGTTCGGCTTGCAGGTTTTCGGGGCGCAGCCCGTGTTGTATGAGTTCGGGCACCACCTCGCGCCCCATAATGATATTGACCAGCGAAATAAATTTTATCTTCACCAGCCGTTTGGCTATCTGGAAAGAGATTTCGTTGCCGCCGTAGCACACTATCTGCGGCGTTCCAATCAGGGCGGTTTCCAGCGTCGCCGTGCCGGAGGCCACAATAGCGGCGGTGGCGTGCGACAATAATTCGTATGTTTGGTTTTCTATCCATAGCAGCGCCGTGTGGCGGAGGTATTTTTCATATATTTCCCTGTCCATTGCCGGCGCGCCGGCCACCACAAACCGGTAATCGGGAAAACGTTCCGCCAGCGGAATCACGCGCGGCAACACATAGTTTATTTCCATCCGGCGGCTGCCGGGCAGAATGGCAATAACGGGCTTTTCGGGCAGGCGGTTGCGTTGCCGGAAAACCGCTGCGGGCTCCGTCGCTTTCAACCGCTCGCTAATGGTATCTACCAATGGATTCCCGGCGTAGAAGGCTTCTATCCCCCATTTCCTGAAATAGCCTTTCTCAAACGGGAAAATGACGAATAGCTTGTCCACATATTGCTGCAAGCGTTTTACGCGGCGTTCTTTCCATGCCCACACTTTGGGGGCGATGTAGTAAAATACTTTCAGCCCATGCTTTTTTGCAAACCGCGCCATGCGGAAATTGAAGCCCGGATAATCTATCAGAATGACTGCATCAGGACGGAAAGCCAGCATATCGCGTTTACAAAAACGGATATTCCGCCATACTTTCGGCAGTTGCAGCAACACTTCCACGAAGCCCATCACGGCGGCGTCTTTGTAATGTTTTACCAGCGTGGCGCCGTTGGCGGACATCCGGTCGCCGCCCCACGCGCGGATATCGGCCGTCGGGTCGGCCTGTTTTAGCCCCTTGATTAAGTCGCCTCCGTGCAAATCGCCGGAGGCTTCTCCTGCTATAATGTAATATTTCATACTGCAAATTTCGGATTTCTCCGTATATTTGCAAAATAAAATTACCAGTTTAATTACAAACAATAATATAAAAACGCTGAGAAAAATATTGTTTATAGCGCTGACGGCAGTGGCATTGTTGCCGGCCGCGGTATACTTTTTTGTGCAGTTGCCGGCGGTGCAGACTTTTTTGGTACGCCAGGTATCCGGCCTGTTGTCCGAAAAAGTTCATCCGGCGTCGGTATCCGTAGGGTCGGTGTATTACTCCTTTTTCAGCAAGCTGGTGGTCGATGACGTATATGTAAGCGGGCTGCAAGGCGATACTTTACTTTATGTAAATGAACTCTCGCTGTCGTTATCCTCCTTCAGCTGGGCGAAGAAACAGGTGGCTTTCCGGTCTGTTCACCTGCACCGGGGGGTATTTAATTTATACACCTATCCGTTGGACGAAGAAAAAAACACCACGAACGTGGCGGCGATGATAGCGAAATTCGGCAACCCCTCTTCCGTGCCGGATACCTTGTCCGGGAAGGCTTGGGATGTGACGGTAAATAATGTGCAACTGTCGGATTTCCGGTTCACGTTTCGCAACCTTGCCAACCCCGCCGACGCTCCCATTCCGCAGGTGGTGGATTTTAAAAATCTGGATGTCCGGGATATTTATGTTGATGCACGCCGGTTGCGGATGGCGGGCGATACGTTGTTCTTTGAACTGAAAGACGTCCGTTGCCGGGAAAAAAGCGGCTACCGGCTGCAACGCCTGTCCGCCAGAAACGGCTACCTCTGTAGCACGCAAACGGTGCTGGAAGAAGTGGAGGTGGTGGATAATTATTCGCACCTTGTGATGCATTATTACAAGATGGATTATAAAAACGCCAAATCGTTCAACCACTACGAAACGCAAGTGCGCATGGAAGCCGGTTTCGACAATGCGCTGTTTTCTTTCCGGTCGTTGGAATACCTTGCAAAAAATAGCCGCATGCAGCCGAATATCCGTATTTCGGGCGAGGTCGGCGGCACCGTGTCCGACCTGCGCAGCGATTTTTTGCAGGTAAGTACGGCGTCCTCAAAAACGCAATTGCTTACGAAGTTCAGGGTTGCCGGATTGCCGGACATCAGGGAAACGATGATAGACATAAATATTATCCGGCTGACCACAGACGCCGGCGATTTAACCAACCTGCTGCAGGGGCTGGTATATCCGGATACATTGAAGTTGCCGGTTTTGCAACCCCTGACGGCGATTAACATCATAGGCGGTTTCACCGGTTTGTATAACGATTTTGTGGCGAACGGCACATTATTAACCAACCTCGGCAGCGCCGATTTTGATTTGTCGTTTAATCTCGACGGGCAGCAGCGGGGCGTGTATATCAAAGGCGATGCGCAGGCGCACAAGTTGGATCTCGGCAGGTTGACCGGCGCCTCGCCGGTGTTAGGCGAAGTAACCGGCGCGCTGGTTGCAGAGGGGCATATTTTGCCCGAGCGGTTGGGTGGCCTGCAAATAAAGGCGACGGGGCGATTATCACAGTTCCGTTTTCTGAAATATGATTACACAAACATTTACCTGAATGGAATAATGAAAAATACCGGTTTCGACGGGAGCGTAGCCATTCAAGACCCGAATCTGGATTTGGATTTTTTCGGTAGCATATACCGGGTAGCGGAAGCTTCTGCACCCGATGCCCTGCAATTTGATTTTGACGCTTCCGTGCACCATGCCGACTTGGCGGCGCTGCATTTAAATCCGCGCGATTCGGTGTCGATAGTGAAAGCGGCGGTAAAAGCCGGTTATGAAATGAAAAGCGCCTTCGACGGTATCGGGAAGATAGCTATTTCCGGCATAGAATATACCGGCCACCGGGGAAAACTGCCGGTGGGCGATATTTATATAACGTCGGATTATCACGAAAACCGGCACCATATAACGCTGCACTCCGGCTTTTTGGACGTGGATTACATTGCGCAAAAACCGGCGCCCGCGTTTGTCGACAATATCGACCATGTGCTCGCCCGGCAGCATTTGCCGGCGCTGTTTGCCGATGATTTGCCGGATACGGTGGCGGACGACGGACGATACCATTTGAAAGCTACGTTCAAGGATGTGTCGGCAGTGGCCGGTATCGTACTTCCCGGGCTGCACATAGCCCCCGGCACAAAACTATCCGTAACGATTTCCGAAGAGGATTCGTTGAATTTGCTGCTAACGGGGGATGAGCTGGCATGGAGCGACTATCATGCGAACAATATTTCTTTGCACGCTGTCGGCAATGCATCGCAAAGCCGTGCCGAAATGAAGGCCGGCAAGGCGACGGTATTGGGCTTTCCCATGCAAAACATGGTTGCACAGGCAACGCTGTCCGGAAATAAATTGAACTTTAAAACAAGCTATGACAACCGGGCAGCGGTGGAAAACCGGGGGGACTTGTCGGCTACCCTTGATTTTGTAAGGGAACAACCCACAAAGGAAGTGTTGGCAAATTTGCAGCTTTATACATCGGAGGTCGTCATCAATGACACGACATGGAACATTGCGCCGGCTACGATAAAGTTCAATAACAAGATTCATATCGATAATTTTCATGTGTACAACCACCGGCAGGATATCCGTATCAATGGCGCATTGTCGAACAGTATGGAAGACACTTTGACGGTAACCGTAAAAGATTTCGATATCTCCAATGTGAATTACGTAACCGGCAGGGGAAAATATTATTTTGCCGGATTGCTGTCCGGCGAAGCGAAAATCGTAGATGTGTATCATTCGTTGCATTTTTTTACCAACGTAACGGTTGACCGGTTGCAGGTAAATAACCGCCCGTTTGGCAACCTCGACATTCATAGCTGGTGGCACAATGAGGACAGACAATTTTTGCTGCATGCGGCGGCGCAAACCGATACGCTCCGCACAATGGAAATATCGGGCGTTTATTCTCCGAAGAACAAATACCTTGACCTCTCGGGTGAATTCAACCGGTTGCAGGTTGCGCATATATCCCCTTTGCTGGAAAGCGTGCTGGGCAACATAACCGGAACGCTTTCCGGCAAAGTTCGCTTGTATGGCCCCTTGTCCAACCTTGTTATGGAAGGCTCGCAGCTCTACGCCGAGAATATGTCGGCTACGGTCGATTATTTGAAAATGCGCTATTCGTTCCATTCCCCGCTATTCATCAACGCCACATCCTTTGGCTTCAAAAATGCGGAAGTCAGCGATGGGCTTGGCGGCGCAGCTATGTTATCATTGACCGTCGGCCATACTAATTTCCAAGACTGGCAATACGAAGTAACCGCCTATCCGCGCAATTTGTGCGTGATGAATACTACGGAAAAAGATAACGAGGTATTCTATGGCCGCGCCTACGCTACCGGCGCCGCGTTGATTAAGGGCAAAGCCGACGGGGCGGTATTTGATATCAATTTAAAAGCGGAAAAAAATTCCGTGCTGCATATTCCGGCCTCTTCGCCGGCGCAGGCGAATAATATGGGATTACTTTCCTTTACGCAGCCTGTCGTTCGCGACGTATTGGACAAACCGGCGGAAAAGCGCCGGCCGCCGGCCAATAATATGGAGGTTTCCCTGAACCTGAACGTAACGCCGGAAACGGAAGTACTGCTGGAGCTGGATAAAAAGTCCGAAGATATGATACGCAGTTTCGGCACGGGGGACATAAAAATGGAAATAAATCCCTCGACCAATAAATTCAATATTTATGGCGATTACCGCGTCAGCAAGGGCGACTACCTGTTCACCATTCAAAACTTTAATCTTATTACCAAACGGTTTGATTTTGTCGAAGGCGGGCGAATCAGTTTTAACGGCGACTTGCAGAAAATGAATCTTGACTTGTCGGCTATTTATAAAACAACGGCGTCGTTAAATGCATTACTGGCCGATTCTACGGTTATGGCTACCCGCCGGCAGGTCAGTTGCCGCATTGACATTACCGGTAATTTATTAAATCCGGTCATCACCTTGGGCGTGGATGTAGAAAACCTTGACGCCGAAACGCGGGCGCGGGTGCAAAGCGCATTGAATACGGAAGAAAAAAGAACGCGGCAGTTCCTGTCATTGCTGGCGTTCGGCGGCTTCCTGGCTGACGACCAGTCGGAGTTAAGCGCCAATCTGCTCATGGGAAGCGCAACCGGATTAGTGACCAGCCAAATCAACAATCTCTTCAACCGGTTTAATCTCCCCTTGGGTTTGGGGTTCTCCTACCTCCCTCAGCAGCGGGGACGGGAAGATGTGTTTGAAGTAAGCTTCTCGACCCAGATACTCGACGACAGGATAGTGATAAACGGCAATGTCGGCTCCGGCAATGAATCCCAGCCGCTCGCCAACGACTTCGATGTAGGCGTCCGCCTTGACAGTAAAAACAAACTGCAATTCCGGGCATTCACCCGCTCGGTAGACCGCTATACTGATAATGTGGACAACAGCCAGCGCTATGGGCTCGGGATAATGTACCGGGAAGAATTTAATAATTTTTCCGAGTTATTCAGGCGGTTTTTCGGGAAGAAAAAAGCATCCAACACACTGCCCGAAAAAGAACCGGTGGTGCGCGATGACAAAGAAGAACGCCCGGAAAACCGCGAGCAAACGGAAACCAAACAATAAACCATAAGCAGTACAGGCATCATGAACGACCGCGAGCGCGTGTTGCAACATACGAAATTCGGTGAAGTACATTTTCGCAGGATAGCGCGCTCGCGTTCCATCAGGATTTTAATACGGCCGGAAAAGGGCGTATTGGTTACTTTGCCGCTGAACGAAAGTTTTACAACTGCGGAACTTTTTCTGTACGAAAAAGCCGATTGGGTCGCCCGGACCATGCAACGACTGAAAGCAAAGCAGAAAGAAACAAAGACGGTATTTACACCCGAAACGGAATTTGCTACCTATTCACGAAAAGTTCAATTGGTGCCGGAAGCGCGGCAAAATGTGCGCGTGCATATTGTTCCCGAAACAGTTTATATCTACTACCCCGAACACCGGTCTACACAGGAAGAGATGCTGCAAACAGTCATCCGCAAGGCGGTGGAGCATGCCTGGAAGGTGGAAGCCCACGAAGCGTTGCCGCAACGTATGGTGCAATTGGCCGAACAATGTAATTTGCCGTACAAAAAACTAAACATTAAAAACGTGCGTTCCTACTGGGGCATTTGCATGCCCGACAACACCATTACACTAAGCATTCACCTCATGCACCTGCCGCCGCATTTGATAGACTTTATCATTCTGCACGAATTAAGCCATACCATTCACAAAAATCATGGCGCGGGTTTTTGGAAATTGCTTGACCGCTTAGCCCACGGCAAAGCCCGCGAATATTCCCGAGAATTGCAGAAATACAGTACGCGGGTGTATTAACGGAGATTTCCCACACAAAAAGCAAGCCGCCCGCGAACGCGGGCGGGAACATTACAACGTCTTAAATATTGACATGGGGATAATTTTTGTCTTCCCGAAGGTATTTAAAGATAACAAATCCTTGTCACCCGTTATCAGATAATCGGCATGGCTGTCTTGTGCCAATGATAGCAAAAAATTGTCTTTGGTATCTCTACAAACAGTAACGTCCGAGTGAACCTTTACAAAACGGGCGTACTGTCGTATGTATTGCAACAATGCTTCAGTGTCTTCTTGTGAGAAAAATTTCTGGAACTTCGGTCGCTGTACAACTTCTACAAATTCGTTCAATAATTCATTGCTGAAAATCAGTTCTACGGCGTTGTTTTCCAATAATGCATCCAACAATGGATATCGTTTTGTCAGCAGAAAGCTAATCCATAAATTAGTGTCGATAATAATACTACTTTTCGGCATATCGGGCGCTTCTTACCGTTTCGACTTCCTGCGTGATTTCTTCTAAGGAAGGGGCCGCATCCACATGACTGCGGAAACGCGACAGCAATTCTTTAATGCCGGGCGACGGCTGGATGGTAATTAGTTTCAATGCCGCCAAATCTTGCAGCAGCGTTTTGACCTGTGGGTTCATCAATTGTATCTGAAGTGTTTCCATGCTTTCTATATTTTCCCACAAATATACGCAAAATCTCCACAAAACGCAAAGCCGCCCGCGAATGCGGGCGGCTTATTCCATAAATAATTAAAATAATGTATCACGGTATAAATTTATACCCGACCCCTTTGATGGTTTTGATATGTTTATCGCCTAATTTTTCGCGCAGCTTCCGGATGTGCACATCAATGGTGCGCTCGCCCACCACAATGTCATTGCCCCACACCGCCGTGTAAATTTCTTCGCGTAAAAATACTTTTTCCGGCTTTGAGTACAGCAAAGTTAACAGTTCAAATTCTTTCTTAGGCAACAGCACTTCATTCCCGTCCTGGTATACAACAAACCGTTCACGGTCGATGGTGATGGAAGGAATGGGGGTATGCGTCCCGTCGTTATGTACAAAATTATGGCGTTTTAACAAGGCGTTAATGCGGCTGACCAATACTTTCGGGCGGATGGGTTTGGTTATATAGTCGTCGCCGCCGGCGTCGAATCCGGCGATTTGCGAATAGTCTTCGCCGCGCGCCGTAAGAAAAGCGATGGTGGTATTCTTTAAAGAGTCGTATTTGCGTAATTCTTCACACGTGGCGATGCCGTCCATATTGGGCATCATCACATCCAGCAGGATTAAGTGCGGCGTTACTTCCAGCGCTTTTTCCACGCCCTGTTTGCCGTCGGTGGCCGTATAAACTTCAAAATTTTCTTTCCGCAAGGTATAAGAAAGGAAATCCAGAATGTCGTTCTCGTCGTCCACCAAGAGTATTTTATAAGCCTTCATAGAGAATTTGGTTTTAAATTTATAGAAATACAATCTCTTTTTTTGTATCTTTGCGGCTCAAAGGTACAATTTTTTTTGTAAAGTTAGTTATTAAAAAATATGATAAATTTTCGGGCAGTAACTATTGCCGATAAGGAAAAAGTAAATGCCGTCTTAAAACTGTCTGATTTCCGCGCTGCGGAATATTCTTTTGCAAATATTTTCAACTGGTCGAAAGCGTTCAACACAGAGATTGCTTTCTTCGAGGGCTTTTTGCTGAATCGTGGCGGCGGGGAGCGGAAAAGCTACATTTATCCGGCGGGCGCCGGCAACCTGCAAGCGGCCATCACCGCCCTGATCGAAGACGCCGCCCTGCTGGAACAGCCCCTTGTGCTCCGCACCGTACAGGCGGAAGGGAAACAATTGCTGGAACAGTTATTTCCCGGCCGTTTTCATTTTATTTTGTTACGGAATACCTTTGATTATATTTACCATTCCGAAGATTTGATAAACCTATCGGGGAAAAAATTCCAACCCAAGCGTAATTTAATTTCACGGTTCAATAAAAATTTCGAGTGGCATTACGAGGCTATTGCCGCCGGCAATTTACAGGAATGCGTGCGAATGAATGAGGAATGGTGCCGCAAGTATGCCTGTCACGAAAATTCCTCATTGCGGGCGGAAACCTGCGCCGTGCGCCGCGCGTTGAATTATTTTTCCGATGAATCATTGTCCGGCGGCCTGCTGCGCGTGGGCGGCAAGGTGATTGCCTACACGGTGGGCGAACAAACCAGCTCCGATACATTTACTGTACATATCGAAAAGGCGTTCGGCGAAGAATTTCCGGGAGCTTACCAGGTCATCAACTATGAATTTGCCCGGCGGCACGCCGCGCATCTGAAATACATCAACCGCGAAGACGATACCGGCGACGAGGGATTACGCAAGGCGAAGCTGTCGTACCGGCCGGCGTTTATGGTTGAAAAATACAACGCAGAACTTATTACCGCATGACAGAAGAATTAAAAAATATTTGGCGCGCCTGTTTTAACGACGCGGGCAAGTATATTGATTTTTATTTTTCCGAACGCTACCGCCCGGAAAACACGCTGGTCTATTGCCGGGAGGGCAGGGGAGTGGCGATGATGACGCTGTTGCCGGCAACGGTGGTTACGCCGGCCGGAACGTTTGCGGCGCGTTATGTATATGCGGTGGCTACCTTGCCGGCGTTCCGGAACAAAGGGTTCTCTTTTGCCTTGTCGCAGCAGGCCGAAGAACAGGCAAGGGCGGAAAAATGCACTTTGCAAATAGTCGCGCCCGCCACGCCCGAGTTATTTCGTTTCTACGAACGGCAAGGCTTTTCAACGGCTTTTTATCGCCGCACCGTCGAATTTTCCGCTGAGGAAATTGCGCCGGCGGGCGCGTTGGAAGGAACACCGCTGCAGGAGGAGGATACGTTTTTTACCCTGCGGGAACGTTATTTTGCGCCGGGCGATTTTTTTGTCCGCTGGGACAGCGGGGCGTTGCAGTATATATTAAAAGAAAGCCGCCTGCTGCATGGCGACGTGTATTATTTTTCCCAAAACGAAGACGAAGGATACGTCGTGGCCGCGCCGGAAAACGACGCCCTCCTGTTGAAAGAAGTTGCCTTGACGCCCGCGCTGGCGCCGGCGGCTTTGTATTTTCTGAAGCGGCGGTATCCGCAGTGCCGCCGTTTCGCCTGCCATTTGGCTGTAGGCAGCCCTTTGTGGGAAACGCGGGGAACCGTCGCGCCGCTGGCCATGTTGAAATGGCTGGTTCCGCCGCCGGCAACGGTTTCCACCATCCATGCCTACGTAAACCTGTTGAAAGATTAGCCGTCCCCCCCCCCGCAAAAAAAAATCGTTTGGGGATCCAAACGATTTCTCCTTAGATTAGCAGTAATTTCACTTATATATTTAAAGAATATATAATGTCATGTGTAAGTACCCGGCTTCTCAAGCCGGCTACCGTTAATAACTGCGGCCGCGTTCCACTCTCTCACGAGCCACCGACACGTTGACCGAGCGACCGAGCTGTTCGCTGCCGTTGAGGGCATCGA
>JAITSM010000076.1 GCA_031287815.1 Prevotellaceae bacterium | reverse complement strand
TTGACCATTACGCCTACGACTATCAGAGATAAAACGGAATGTCCGGGTGATTTCTGTATTTATACCGGTAGCGATTTACATATTGACGCTACGCACCTTTGCCAGCAGCGCACCAGCGGCGCGAAAAATTGGCAAGTCTATATAAAAGACAACAGGGATAGTAAAATATACAGGGTTATACAAATGCCAAATGGTGAATGGTGGTTGGCTGATTATTTGGATTACATACAATCCGGAATTACCACTTTGGTATATGACGGATTACGCTACTATAAAAGTTGGCCAACCTGCCCCGCTAACTGGACGATATGGAGTGTGAGTAAAGCCAAATCCTTAATTACTACATATGGCAGTACTAACTTGACGCGTGTTAAAGCTACAAGCAGGTGGCTGACTAAATTCGCAGGTGATGATTACTACGGGTTGACCTTGTATCCTACGCATTCGGTAAATATTAACTGGACTGGTGCAACAAATGACTTTGATAATTCAACAATCTCCGTTGTCCCGTCATGTAGCACCGCAAAAGACCTCGGAGCAGGAATCTACCAAGGCAATGCGTGGTCAGACTGCTTTGATGACGATGGTAATGTCGCGAAACGCCGCGACCCGCCAGGCGTTCCGGTCCGTTGCTTCCGCCAACTGTAATATTTGTAAAAATAGCTCTTTGAACAGAGGCAAAAAAACTGCTTCCTAACAATGCTATTCCGATGACCGGAACCGGGCGGTTCCGATGACCGGAACCGGGCAGTTCCGATGACCGGAACCGGACGGTTCCGACGACTGGAACCGGACGGTATTTTATATTTATTAGGGCTTCCTCGCTCAATTTTTAAAAACAATTCTATAAAATTAGTTTTGTCCCCTTCCGCAAAACCATTATCTTTGTGGAAACATAAATACCAAGACCATGAAAAAGATTCCTGTTTTATTATTCCTGCTGTTGTGCGTGGCGTTTTCCTGCCGGAACCGCACGGCGCCGGCAGAAGACGCTTCGCGCGGCTATATCGTGAACGTGGGCGACGACGCGCCCGATTTCGAGATCCTGTACCTGGACGGCAGTTCGGAACGGTTAAGCAATTATCGCGGCAAAGTGGTGATGCTGCAATTCACTGCCAGCTGGTGCAGCGTGTGCCGCAAGGAAATGCCTTACATCGAACGCGACATCTGGCAAAAGCACAAAGATAATTTGGACTTCGAACTCATTGCCGTCGATTACAAAGAGCCGGCAGATACAGTGCAGAAATTTGCCGAAACTATCCGGGTAACCTATCCGCTGACGCTGGACGAAAGCGGCGAAAAATTCCACCGCTACGCCGCACAGGACGCCGGCGTTACGCGGAACATCATCATCGGCCGCGACGGCAAAATCGCGTTCCTCACGCGCCTTTATGACCCGGACGAATTTGTCGGAATGGTGCGCGTTATTGACGAACTGTTAGCAAAACCGTCTGATGAAAGTTACGAATAAACCCCTGCTGCAACTCACCGACGAGGCGTTGCGCTCGGGGCGCGTGGGGTTGTTGTGCAACCAGACGTCTTGGGATTTCTCGGAAGGGTGTTACCTCTTTGAACAATTGCACCGGCGCGGAAGGCTGCATCGCCTGTTTATGCCCGAACACGGGCTTTTTGCGGAATTACAGGACCAGGAAGCCCTGGACTCGGGGGCGTTCTATCGCTGTTTACACCTGGAGGGCGTAGATTTTGTTTCGCTCTATGGCAGCAGCGAGGCTTCGCTGTCGGCGCCGCTGGAAAAGCTGAAAGACCTCGACGCTATCATCATCGACTTGCAGGACGTGGGCTGCCGCTATTATACATTTATTTCGACCGTCGAGAAATTATTCCGTTCCCTGACGGAACACTGCCTGCAACCGGAAGTATATATCCTCGACCGCCCCAACCCTGCGGGCAGGCAGGTCGAAGGCACGCCGATAAGCCGGGAATACGCTTCCTTCATCGGCGTGGAAGGGCTGCCCCACCGGCACGGGTTAACCTTCGGCGAACTGTGCAGCTTTTTGCACAGCCGGCAAAATGCCGCTTTCCCGTTGACCATTATTCCTTACCCGCTCGACCGGCAATATGCCGCCCCGATTGCGCTGCCGGGCGCAGGGAGCACGTATGTGAAAACGCCCTGCGCCATTTATCCCTCGCCGAATATTCCGTCGGCCTGCACCTGCATGGTCTATAGCGGGCAGTGCCTGCTCGAAGGCACCAACCTGAGCGAAGGGCGCGGCACAACGAGGCCTTTCGAGATTTTCGGCGCACCGTTCCTCCAGCCCCTGCATGAATTTAACCGCACCCACCGCTACAGCAACTGGAACGACCCGCCACATCCCCTCTACAGCGCGGGCGCGCGGCTGCGGATGCTGCATTTCATTCCCACATTCCACAAGCACAGCGGCGCTATTTGCTATGGCTTCCAGCTGCACTTGACCGGCAAGCCCTACCATTCGTTGCTGCACAGCCTGCGCATCCTGCGTATCCTCGCCCAATTCGACGGCTTTGCATGGCGCGAAGGCGTCTACGAAAAGGGCAACGACAAAACGGCAATTGAACTCCTCGCCGGCGACGCCCTGCTACTGGATTACCTGCACGGAAAGGCCTCCGAATGCGAACTCCGCCAAGCCCTCGCCGAAAGCGAAGCGGCCTGGATAGATACAGTGAAAGCATTTACTATTTATCCGGAGGAGTTGTTTAATATTTCGTCCTGAAACTTGAAACTTTAAACCTTACAACCCTAATAGCCATTTTGTCGCGTTGCGTTGCACGATGCCGTTATAAGTAGGCTCTTCGAGGTCAAGCGTGATAATGATTTTCGGATGATGGTCTTTCAGCTTCAAAAAAGCCGAAAATTCCCGTTCACGGACTATTTCCTCCCTCATGGTCAGGCAGACTTGGTAATAACTAATATAACCGGCCGTATCCTTTGACAGAAAATCAATTTCCCGATCGGCATTTTTACCAATCCATACGGTGTTTCCCCGTCTAAGTAGCTCAAAGTACACAATGTTTTCGAGCATATGTCCCAAATCCGAAAGTTGTTCGCGCCCCAAAAGCACGTTGCGGAATCCCGTATCCACTATATATTCCTTGCCTTGCGTTTTGAGGATTTTCTTGCCTTTCAAATCAAAACGGCTGGCATGATAAAAAAGATAGCTCTTGTTGAGAATGGATATGTAGCGGCTCACCGTTTTTTCATCAATTCCGTCTTTTTTATGCGTGAGATAATTGGCGATACTGTTTGCCGAAATCCGGCTACCTGTCGAATCGGATAAAAACCGGACAATATTATCAAAAGCCACCTCATTATAAATAGCATTACGGGGTTTAATGTCTTTTTCGATAATTGTAGTATATAACCCTTTCAGGTAATTTTCAAAAGCGAAATGACTGATTTTTTTCAGTTCAAGCGCTTGCGGGAAACCGCCTGTTTGCATATAGTTTATTAAATCCATCTCGGAAGGATTTTCAACAGAAGAATAGGCAATATATTCGGAAAATGAAAAGGGGTACATCTCAATGGTAATAGCCCGGCCTGTAAGAATGGTCGCTAATTCACTCGAAAGCAGGTAGGCATTGCTGCCCGTAACATACACATCTACGTTTTTCAGGATATGCAGCCCGTCCAGTAGCCGTTCAAAATTATGGAGCATCTGAATTTCATCAAGAAAAATGTAATTCATCCCCTGCCCGGAAAGGTGATTTTTGATATGAAAATAAAAATCTTTCCAATGTTCAAAATCAGCGTTCTCGGGTTCTTCGAGATTGTATGACTGAATATTTCCGGCGGATACTCCCGATAATAGCAATTCTTCCATGAATTGCTGCAACAGCGTGGACTTGCCACAACGGCGAACGCCCGTTACAACTTTAATTAGCTGAATATCCTTCAGCTCTCTTAATCGTGATAAATAGGTTTCTCTTTTAATCATCGCCTGAAAATCCGAAAACTTTTAATTTTTATACACTTTTCGGAAATGCAAAATTACGAAAACACTTTAATAATACAAATTCCCTCCCGTACGAAAATTTACTCCGGTACGTATGCGGGACGAGTTATTCTTTTTCGAATCTAATGTCTTTCGCTGCCGCTCCTCAGCGTGGCTTGCCATGGAATATTACTGGTGATAGAGAATGAGGCGGTATTTGCAGTAGCGGAGAATGTGTAACTTGATTCCGCCTCTATTTTAAATTGTACCGGCTCTTCCCTTTTTTCGCAGGCAATAAGCAATAATGCTGCAAAAAGAAAAAATTGTTTCATAGTTTATTTATTAAGCGTAAAGTGTTAACAAAGCGCAAGCCTCTTACGTTAGTTTACAAAATAAGGGCAAACCCTGCACTTAGGGCAAAGGTGTTTACTATATTGTTATACCCCGCGCCGACATGCAATATAGTGCTGCCGGTACGCATAGATAATCCAGCCGACGCATTATAATATTCATAAGTCGCCTTGCTTTCGCTTGTTTTCCTACCATTGTCGGTATATTGGTCGGTATTATAGGAGTCGAAATAAACGCCTCCTGTTAAAGCCACATAAGGAGAAACCGAGCTACGGGATATGTTTATCCGCAAATCGGCAAACAAGGGGATGGCAGCCCCCTCGAAATTCTCGCCGGTATATTTAACATAACCGCCACCAGCGCTCAATGCTACATAGTAATTGAACCGATAGCCGATAGCTGCAGAGCTGCCCCATCCGTATTCTCCCAAGTAAAGTCCTTCCCATATAAAGTGGAATCCTTTCTGTTTACCCTTTTGCCCTTGTACGGTGGTAGCCGTATAAGATTCATCGGATGTTTTTGTAGTGTTGTCTATTTTTTGCCCATCGGATACGCATCTGACCTGCATCCCATACTGCTTGTTAGGAGCCTCCACGCTCAAGCGGTTGCTGTGGTAGCCCAAGTTGTACGCGAACACAGAACTGTACTCCGAACGAGATAAAATGTATCCCTGAGACTCTACGTTAGCCATCTGACTGGCGCGAGCGTAGCCCGAAAGGCCCCACTGGGATGTAAGATAGCTACCTGTAGTATTTTTTTCAAGCCTATCAAAATCCGCTTTATTCGGTACTCGCCAAGGGCTGGGGCATAACAGAGTGTCATAATTTGCCACCATACACCAAGAAAATAAATGCCCATATTTAGCTTGAGGGTGCCTACGGCAATCCTCTCTATAATTGCCTTCTGTACCACTATTGAAGGTAGCCTTTTCACAATAAGTAGCCGTTACAGGTGCTGACCACATCTGATTTTCTATCTCCCATGTATTATTGGAAACAAACCCTACTTCTTCCAAATCAATAGTAGAGGCTACACAGCCGGGCGTCGAACGAATAACTAACGATTTCTGCAATACCACTTGCATATTTGTTCTTTTCCCCTCCTGTATTTCTACAGTTTGTCTGTAGGGTTGGTAACCATTGGAACGCAGTTCGATGCGGTGACTACTTGCCAGTACTTGATTCATCAAGTAAGGCGTAGTTTCGCCGGTGGGTTGTCCGTCTACGTAGATTTGCGCGGTTACATTTGCGGTAATATCCAACGAACCATAGACCGGTACAGGCGCTTCCATTTCTACCGTGCGGATTTCATCGGCTTTTACCTCAACTGTCGTAAATGATGAACGGTGCGAAGCCTTCCGCACTTCTACTTTGTATGAACCGGGGGAAAGCCGGCCTTGCCATGTTCCGGTAGCTTTGTATTCATCATTGACATAAATATCACCGTCGGTGACGAAGGTAATGACAGCATAATTAGGTTTCATGTCAATATCTAACGTAGCAGTTTGCCCATCGCTCACAGTAGTTTTTGCGTTGGCAGGCAAATAAAGCGTTTTCATGACCCGTATAGAGTGTTCGCCGTTATACATTTTATCCAGCTCCAGCGGACTTTGCCCGCGCTTCACTCCGTCCACAAATACATCTGCACCCTGTTCGGGACGCGTGTTCACCACGATGCTCCCCAAAGCCGGTTGTAACACCACTACCAAAGGAAGCTGTTTTCTGGCAGTGATTTCCATGATGCCGTGTAAAGGATGATACAAGGGCGCTTCAATAGTGTACCGATGTTTGCCATATGACAGCAGCTTGCTGAATTTTCTATTTATAATCGGTTCCGGATCGGCATCGTCAATGCTGATAGTTGCCCCGTCAATGGCACAGTCCACTTCAAAATACTGAAGTTGGACATTTTCTTCTATTACCGTCCGTACCGTACCTGATTTTAACTTCAGGATATACACCGTAGCTTCTCTCAGCGCTTCGCCAAACCCATAATTGCGTATTGTTCCCAAATGTTTATGTTGAATGGTCAATCGTTGTGTGCCCGGCGAGAGGTATATCCAGATTTCTCCAGTCCTTTGTTCGGTGTGCGTAATGCCTACCGAACCGGCATCAAAAGTGAAATCCTGCAACAATAACAGTGTTTCCATCTTTACAATGGCGCAAACCCTGTCATTTTGATCTTTGCGTGGGCTGCTAATCCGTGCCGTCTGGTCTTGCTCGTCTATGGAAAAACTTTCCACAGCCAGCTGCTGTGCCGAAACTGTTATCGTTATGAATAACATCACGGCAATAGTAGGTGTATATTTTAATAGGTTATTCCACATAGCTAAAAATGGGTAATATCGTATAATCCAAAATCGGGGTCTTTTTCCAGTTGCCAGGTACGGATGTGAATGACGGGCTCCTCTACTTTGTTTAAATCCACCATCAGGAAAAGATAGCCGGTATCTCCATAGCCGGTTGAAAAATAATCCTGCTTGAGTTGAATGCCGTATATTTCGCCGCCTACGCCTGCTTTTTTTACGCTGATGTCGGTAAATTTCAAATTCACATATTCGTTGCTTTTAAACACCGTACTGAGTTGCCGGATATATTGTTCTTTGCTGTATTGGGTCAATTTTACCTTCTCGGCAGAAAACCGGTTTTCCGTTGTAGTCTTTTTTACTATTCTCCCTACTACAATCAAAGCGTTGTCCGAAAAAATCGATTCAATATAATCAAGGCGTTTCAGGGCATAAGCGGTTTTGTAGATTTCGATAAACTGAATGATGGCCATACGCGAATACTCGCTCCAACTTTCGTATTTCAAAATATCGCCCCACACCTTATTGGGTAAGGCAAAGGAAAGCGAACGAATTTTTCCCTCTTGGGACGAAATATTGAATACTACATCCTCCACAAATGCGCGGCGGTTATTACTGAAGCTAAACCGCATGGGTAATGCTCGCACCAAAATGCCGTCTTCAAAAGATGGAAAGTGGAGAATGGGCTGGCGCCCCCCAACTTTTAACTTTTAGTTTTTAACTTTTAACTTATTTGGTATTTAAAAAAACTTTTCTACCTTTGCACCCGACATTATGCTCTTTTTCATTTTGACCGCTTTTATTCTGTTTGTGAAATCTGGAAAATTTTTCAAACAATAGTTAATGAATAAAAGTAAATTTTCACAGAAACGTGAATTTTTTGCTTATTTTAACTATTGGGTATTCCAGAACCTCACAAACAAATAAGTAATAAAGTTTACGTTTCGCATTTTACACCTGACCCAAACCGCTCTGAAAAGAGCAATCCCGAAACAGACTAACCGAATAAAAGTTGCCAAAGTGCGAAAGAGCTTGCGGCAAGGGGGATTGTTTTGTGGAGTGTTTGTGTTTGGGAATAATTAGTAGCAAATACAAAACAATCCCAGCGCCGCGAACAAAGTTAAAAGTTAAAAGTTAAAAATTAAGAGTTACCTGACGCCGGGGCGCAGGGATGGATGTACAGCTAGTAGATAAAGAAATAAGAACTTTCTCTGCGCCTCAGCGTTTTTTTTAAATGGAAAATGAAGAATGGAGCATTGGCTGACGCCAGCAACCTTAAACTATAAACTATAAACTTTAAACAATAATAATGTGGTAAGCGTATATAACGAATATTAAAAAATAACAATTATGAAAACATTATCAACATCAACACAAAATTCCCCCTTCGGGGGACGTAGGGGGCTTCTCTTATTATTATTCCTTCTTTGGGCGATAGGGGGATTTGCGCAAGTGAGCGTTTCCAATATGGCAACGGACTATACCGCCAAACAAGTTTCCTTCACCCTCACGTGGACGGCGCAGCCGTACAACAACCAAATCTGGATGATTGTGGACTATATTAAAGTACAAAATGCCTCTACGGCGGGCAATACCTGGAAGCGCGCCCTTGTTACGGCGGTAGCCAGGAACAGCGGCACAGGCAGCGCAGCCACCGTTACCGGGCAGCGCGGCTTTTGGTTAAACACTTCCGGCAGCAGCGGCAGCACAAACGTTACGGCCACCCTGAGCCTTGACGCCGGCGTACAGCAATTCAACTGGTGCGCCTACGCCTTGAATTATCCACCCAAAGCGGAGTGGCAGTCCAACGGCAGTTACAAATTAACCGGCACGCCGCCGTTTACCGTGAATGGAACGACCCTGCCCGCCGGCAGTCTTACCGTTGGCCCGGGTACTTGCATTACTTCGCTAACCGACGCCACCGACAACCCCTCCGCAGACCTTCCCGCTACCTTAACCGTCAGCACCTCCAACCCTGCTGCGCGTTGCGATGCAGGTGCGGTAACGCTTACGGCTTCGGCGAGCGGCGGCACTACTACTGCAATGACCTATACCTGGACAGTAGGCAGCAGCGCAGCGCAAACCACTTCCGCCAATACTTATGCGCCCACTGTGGCGGTAGGCGGCGCTACTTACAGCGTTACCGCCACCAACGCCGCCGGCTGCAGCAGCGCGGCGAATACCGGTACCATTACCGTGCATGCCCTGCCCACCATTACCCTGCTTTCCGGAAATGCCAGCCAGACCGTAACGCTGGGCACAGCGATTACCGATATTGTATACACTACCAACGTCTGTCCAACCTGCGCGAATACTGGATCTTTGTCCGCCGGTATTAACTTCACCAGGACGTCGAATACTATGACCCTTAGCGGCACGCCGACAACTGTCGGGGCACATACATATCTGCTGGAGGCTAGAAACAGTACTTGTGCTTCTTTCGCTAACGGCACCATCACGGTTGTTGGTATAGAATGGCCTCCATACAGTGGAGATGGTGCACAATCGTTTACCTGTAGTAGTGGCCAGACTTGGAGTGGCGTATTGCGTAATCCGGTGGCGGGTTGTGCAAGCGTAACGGCCCTTACAACGACTAATCCTCCGCCCGCCGAATACAAACCCTCCGACCGTTATTATTACAATTGGACGTGTGTCAACACCGCCGCTGCCGCCCTTTGCCCGTCCCCCTGGCGGGTGCCGACGCAAGACGATTTCAACGCATTGGTATCGTGCACTAATTATTCCGCAATAATAAGTAAATGGGGGTACGGCGGCCTCGTCAACGGAAGCACGATCAGCGGAGAAAGTAACTATGGCTACCTGTGGTCGAGCGACAGTGCTAGCACAGACTCCGCATACTTCTTGTTGTATTATAGCGGTGCGATGATCATACCAAGTGACGCAAAAACATATGGCTTTCAAGTGCGTTGCGTGCGGTAGCCGCCGGCACTTCCTTTTAATTATGGATTATGAATTATGAGTTATGAGTTAAGAACTAAGAACTAAAAGTTAAAAGTTAAAAACTAAAAGTTAGCTGGCGC
>JAITSM010000052.1 GCA_031287815.1 Prevotellaceae bacterium | reverse complement strand
CCAACCCGCGCCTGAGCGTGGTGATGATGATTGCGCTCTTCTCGTTGGCGGGCATACCGCCCTTTGCCGGCTTCTTCAGCAAATTCTTTATCTTCGCCGCCGCCTTCGAAAAAGGATTTTACGTGCTGGTGTTTATTGCGCTGTTGAATACCATCGTTTCGCTGTACTACTATTTAAGGGTGGTGCGCGCCATGTTCATCAACAAGAGCGACGCGCCTGTGGAACGTTTCCGCTCCGACGGCTACACCCGCCTGAGCCTTGTGCTGTGCAGCGCCGGCGTGGTGCTGCTGGGTATTTTGAGTGTGGTGTACGAAAAAATCAACCTCTTTAGTTTTGGAATGTAAAAAATAATTAAAATAAATTACATCTTATGAAAATAAATACGTTTTTCAGCCGGTTTGTTCCCCGCGGGAATAAATTTTATCCTATCCTTAGCGATATGACGGCAAACATTCTTGCTTGTGCGGAAATATTTATCGAACTAACAAAAACCGCCGACAAGGAAGCGCGCAAAGAGGTTTATAAACGCATTAAAGCCTTAGAAACAAAAGGCGACCAAATATTAGGCCTCCTTTTCGATGAATTGAATAATACGTTTATTACGCCTTTCGACCGGGAAGACCTGAATGAGTTGGGAGGAAAGCTGGACGATGTGCTCGATAGCATGAACAGCGCGGCAAAACGCGTGGTAATGTATCAACCCAGCCATCTTCCGGCGCAGTCGGTGGAGTTAGCGGTGTTATTAAAGAAAGGCTGCGAATTGATACAAAATCTGGTCGGCGAACTGGACACCATGAAAAAAAGCCCGAAGTCGGTAAAGAAAATCTGCGCGCAATTACACGACATAGAAAATCAAGCCGACGATGTGTACGAACATTTTATTATCCATATTTTCGAAACCGAAACAAACGGTATTGAACTTATCAAGCTCAAGGAAATTATGCAGGAAATTGAACGCGCTACCGACAAGGCCGACAGCGTCGGGAAAATTATTAAAACCATTATCGTAAAATACGCATAGTATGACGCTGCTTATTGTAATAATCATTTTGGCGCTGCTCTTTGATTACATCAACGGTTTTCATGACGCCGCCAATTCCATTGCTACTATTGTCTCCACAAAAGTATTGACGCCGTTTTGGGCGGTACTTTGGGCGGCGGCGTTTAACTTTGTCGCCTTTTTCATTTCCAAATACCTTATCGGAGAATTCGGCATTGCCAATACGGTCGCAAAAACCGTACTGGAAGACTACATCACCCTGCCCGTTATTTTGGCGGGCGTGCTGGCGGCCATTACCTGGAACTTGCTTACCTGGTGGTTTGGCATTCCCTCCTCGTCGTCGCATACGCTGATCGGCGGGTTTGCCGGCGCGGCCATTACCAGCACACTTTCTTTTAGCGCCGTGCACTTTGGCGTGGTCATCCGCATAGCGTCATTTATTATTTTAGCGCCGCTTATCGGATTAATTCTTTCTATTTGTCTTACCACCTGCGTTCTCTGGATTTGCCGGAAAGTCAATCCCCACAAGGCAAACCAATGGTTTAAGCGATTGCAGCTGGTTTCCTCTGGGCTGTTCAGCATCGGGCATGGGATGAACGACTCGCAAAAGGTAATGGGAATTATTGCCGCTGCCCTCTTCGCTGCGCACCAGCAGGGAATCACCGGCGGCATTGCCGATATCACCGCTATTCCCAACTGGGTGCCGTTTGCCTGTTTCACGGTAATTGCCTTAGGCACGATGTCGGGTGGATGGCGCATTATTAAAACCATGGGGTCACGCATTACTAAAGTAACCCCCATTGAAGGCGTAGTCGCTGAAACCGCCGGCGCATTGACGCTCGGGCTGACGGAAATACTGAAAATCCCGGTAAGCACCACCCACACGATTACCGGCGCTATTGTGGGCGTCGGCGCTGTGAAACGGCTCTCGGCGGTACGCTGGGGCGTTACGGTGAACCTGATCTGGGCGTGGATTCTTACCATCCCTGTCAGCGGATTGCTGGCGGCGGGATTTTACCTGCTGGTCAACTGGCTGCTTTAACCGGATAAACCTACGGAAATGGAATTTTTACATACCATCATAGATATTTTGCTGCACTTTGATGTGCATTTGGCCAATTTGGTGGCACATTACGGCGTGTGGGTATATGCTATTTTGTTCCTCATTATTTTCTGTGAAACCGGGCTGGTGGTTACGCCTTTTCTTCCGGGCGACTCGCTGCTGTTTGTCGCAGGCATGCTCTCCGCCTTGCCGACGAATGATTTGAACACCCACCTGCTGGCGCTGCTGATGATTGTGGCGGCTATTGCGGGCGATGCGGCGAATTACAGTATCGGGCAATTTTTCGGAACAAAACTGTTTAAGAATCCACATTCAAAAATATTCCGCCAAAGTTATCTGGAAAAAACCCATGCGTTTTATGAAAAATATGGCGGCAAAACCATTATCCTCGCCCGCTTTGTGCCGATTGTACGCACCTTTGCCCCCTTTGTGGCAGGGATGGGCAAGATGACCTACCGCCGTTTTGCGACCTTTAACGTGGTGGGCGGCATAGCCTGGGCGTCGGCGTTTATCTATGCCGGGTATTTCTTCGGCGAGCTGGAATTTGTGCAACGCAATCTGAAATTGCTGGTCGTAGCGATTATCATTATATCCGTACTCCCCGCCGTGTTTGAAGCATGGCGTGCAAAACGCAAATGAAAATTTCAAAAAATATTTGCAATTAAAAAATAAAGTAATATATTTGTAACGTTATTACTTGCTCTTTGACATTTTGAAATTGATATTCTAAAGAAATATCGCTTTAACTTTTATTCTGTACTATTCGAAATCTGGAAAATTTCAGCCGAGTGTAGATATTAAGTAGAAGCAACCATTCCAAGAGTGGTGATGTGTTGTTATACTTATTTACTCGGCGGGTCTTCCAGAACCTCGAATAGTGGTAAATATAACACCCATTCCACTCTTGTTTTTTAGTAGAATGGAGAAAAAAGCACCATAAAAGTTCAAGAAACACATTGCAGAAAAAGTTTAACAGAACATTCTGCAATCATTGGCAGCGAACAAAAAATCGTAGCAGGGGGTTGTTTATTATGGTTGGTTTGTGTTTGCAAAACAGCCCCGATGCTGCGAAAACAGAGCATGGACTTGTAGAGCATAGACAAGAGACTTATAGAGCATAGACAAGAGAACATGGACAAATAAACAGCCAGCAACGTCCCGTTAGGGACGGAATGTTGGTAGAAATGGAAACAACCACCCTGCTCCACCGCCCCGTGAGGGACAGAATGTGAAAAGGGTTAACAATAAAAAAAGATGCATTTATGTTAAGGAATTATAATCACATTTCGTCCCTCATGGGACGATGGCAGAATAATCATCGTTTCTGCCAACATTCCGTCCCAGGGGACGAATATAATGAACAACGAACAATGAATAATGTCTATTGCCGCACGTGCGGCAAGTCGTTTGCAGCCCTTCGGGAGGGTT
>JAITSM010000205.1 GCA_031287815.1 Prevotellaceae bacterium | reverse complement strand
CAGCCCGATAGCGAGTGCGATTATCCCGTAGGCCCAGTAGCAGTAGGCAGTGGGCAGTAGGCAGTGGCTGACGCCGCTTTAACCTCACCCCCTGCCCCCTCTCCTAAAGGCGAGGGGGGCTGTTGAGACGAAGTAATGAAAAGACGCCGGTATGGAAACATGCCGGCGGATTTTTTTTGAATGTTATTTTTTTTATGCCATTTTTTTTGCACTTTTAAAAAAAAATCGCACCTTTGTGCTACAATCAAGTCACAATAAGGATTATTCCGTTGTGCAAACATTAAGTTGCCCTCGACTTTGACGGGGGCTTTTTATTTCTATGGGTATTATGGGATTTTTTCGTTATGGAATTTTTTCCTATCTTTGCACGCCTTTGCCCGGGTGGTGGAATAGGTAGACACGCAGGACTTAAAATCCTGTGGGCAGCAATGTCCGTGCGGGTTCAATTCCCGCCCCGGGTACAAATCCCAGAAAATAAAAGTATAAAAACAGGCATCCGGTAGGATGATGTAAAGGATTTAATAAATTAGGAAATTATGCATACATCATTGGAAATGCTGTTGCAACAGGCCGGCCGGCTGAAAGCGCGTTTGCAGCAAGCCCGGCCGCTCAACAATGAAGCGTTGAATAAAATTAAAGCCGCCCTTGAAATAGAATATACCTTTGAAAGCAACCGGATAGAGGGCAATACCTTGACTTTGCAGGAAACGGCATTGGTCGTGAGCGAGGGCGTTACCATCGGCGGCAAAAGCATGAGGGAACATTTGGAAGCCATTAACCACGCACAGGCTATTGAGTTTATCAAAGAAACAGCCGCCGCCGATATTGATATAACCGAGCGTACCGTAAAGGAAATACACGCCATTATCCTGCATGGCATAAACCGGGAGCAGGCGGGACAATACAGGAATGTACCGGTAATGATTGTCGGTAGCCGCCACACGCCGCCACAGCCTTACTTGATCGCCCCGCAAATGGAACAATTTATCAGGGATTACCAAAGCATGGAAAAGAACGCTACACACCCCATTTTAGTAGCCGCTTTTCTGCATGACGAGCTGGTAAAGATACATCCTTTCATCGACGGCAACGGCAGGACGTCCCGGCTTTTGATGAATTTATACCTGCTTTCCAAAGGCTATACCATCACCGCCCTGAAAGGCGACAACGAAGCAAAGCAAGCCTATTACACGGCGTTAGAGCAAAGCCATGTCGATGATAACAGCGAGCCGTTTAATTTGCTTGTGGCAACCGCCGTGAAACAGTCTTTGGAAAAATATTTACAGATTATTGAATAGCGGGATTAGTTTTACTTAAATTAGACAAGAAACAAAATAAAAAATAGTATCATGGAAATCATTTATTTGTTTTCTGCCCTTACGATTATTTCAATAGGAATAATCATTTATGGTTGTATAAAACTCCATAAGCTTAACCACTCACAAAACATAAAATAGCCCGTACATAAAATCTCCTAAGGAAATAAAGGGAAACAAATACAAAAAAACCTCCACAGTACCTGTGGAGGTTTTTTGTGGAGGGTTTTTTCTGTATACTCTCCCAAACGGATTTTAACGGGCAATAATATCAGCGCCCGGGATACCTGTAGCTTGGCCGACTAACAGAGGAACACAAGGCAAAGCACCAATGCACTGGCCAGTATCCAGATTAAATTTAAGTAAAACATATACTTTTTAGACTTCATAGTTTTAATTTTAGAAAAATCGTGAACTAAAAATTTTTACCTGTTTCCGAGGTTTAGCCGACCTTACTGTCAAGTAGAAATAAAAAGCTCACGACAATTCGTGAGCGTTTAAACTTTATTCCTGACAGTTTCGAAATGGCTAATTCCAGAAACAAGAATCAAAGCTAACGCTTCTCTCGCTTCATTTGGTGTTTGTTTCTAACGGAAGGTCTGTTCTGTTCTCATAGGCAAATGTGGGTTTTAGTTATTGGTTAAACGTGAATAATTCTGAATGCAAAAATAATGATTTTTTTTAGATTTTATACTTTTTCTTTTTTTTCTGATTGCTCGTTTTTCACCTGCTGTATTTCCGGCTCGTTTATTTTTACCGGAATATTGGGGCGCAGTTGCATGATGCCGGTCGTAACAATGGTGTCGCCAATGGCTAATCCCGACAGCACTTCTATCATTTGTTCGGTGCGGCTGCCGGTTTCAATGGGGGTAACGGTGGCGCGTCCGTTGCGCACCGTCCATACGCTGACGCCGCTGATGTCGGGCACAACGGTTTCCGTCGGCACCTGAATGGCGTTGCTCGATTCGCTGGTGATGAGCGTAACGCTGGTGGACATGCCCGGCAACAATAATCCTTTGCTGTTGTCGTAGCGGGCGCGAAGGGAAATGGTGCGCGTGCGGGCATTCAGTATCGGCTCTACGGCGTAGACCTGCGCGTGAAATTCCTGCCGGAAACCTTCGGTGCGGAACACTACGTTTTTGTTGAGGAATTGCGTGGCAATATTTCTTTCCGAAATGGAAAATTCTACGATGAGCGATGATTTATCGACTAACCGCGCTACTTTGGCGCCCGGCTGCAAGTAGCTTCCCTCACTCGCATAGCGGAATCCGATGACGCCGTCGAACGGGGCGCGAAGTTCCGTTTTTTCGATGCGTACTTTCAGCAGCCGGATGTCGGCGACGATCATGTTGTGGTCGGTTTCCAGCTGGTCGTAAGCTTCGCGGCTAATAGCTTCTTTGGTGAGCAGGATTTTCTGGCGTTCCAGTTTTTCGGCCAGCAGTTTTTCCTGAAATTCCGCCCGCACTAATTGCGCCTGCAAATCTTCGTCGTTTATTTTTATCAACATTTCGCCCTTGCGCACAAAGGCGCCTTCGGTGAAATAAATTTTCGTTACTTTTCCTGCCACTTCGGTGGTAATTTCCACTTCTTCGCTGGGCATTAACGAGCCTGCGGCATGGATGCCGTTCGATATGTACGACGGCTCTGCAATGTATACGCTCACCGGAATAGTATTGCCTCCCGTCGGCGTCATTGCGGTTACCGGCGCAGATGAAACAGCCGTTCCGCCTTTGCCGGACGACGAAAATACATGCGGCGCAAAAATGGCTATTAGCGCTATCACAGCGATAGCCCCTACTGTTCCCCACACAGGGAGAGGAATGCGTTTTTTATTTTGGCGAGTATTCATAACTTTGATTTTTATGGATTCAAATAAATGGATTGTTCCGTTTTTCTTCGCCGATAGAGGTGGCCGGCCCATGTCCGGGAAATACTCTTACTTCGTCGGGAAGCGTCATCAGTTTGGTGTGGATGCTGTCGAGGAGCTGGTCGTAGTTGCCGCCGGTCAAATCGGTGCGGCCAATGCTTTCCTGAAATAAGGTATCGCCGGAGAGCACAAATTTGTCGTCTGCCGCATAGAGGCAAATACCGCCGGGCGAATGTCCGGGCGTGTGCAGCACCTGTAATTGCGAATGCCCGAAGCATACCGGCTCTTCTTCGGTAAGCAGGCGGTCGGGCAGGGGCGGCGGCTTTACGGTAAACCCGAACATGGCGGACTGCTGCGCTGCTTTTTCCAGCAATTGTACATCGCCTTCGTGTATGGCGCTGGGGATGGAGTAGGTTTTCGCTACAAACAAATTTCCCAACACATGGTCGAAGTGGGCATGCGTATTGACTACCTGTACCGGCTTCAATTGATTTTCCGTAATAAATTGCTGTAACCGCTGCTGCTCGTTTGCCGATTCGCAGCCGGGATCTACAATAATGCATTCCTTTGTTTCGTCCCACAAAACATAAGTGCATACGCGCAGTTCGTTAAAATAAAAAACTTTTAATTGCATTTTTTAGACATTAGACTTTTAGACATTAGAACATAGACCTTGATTTCACCCTTCACTCTTCACCCTTCACTCTTCACCCTTCACCCTTCACTCTTCACCCTCCCTTCCAGCATCGGCACAAATTTGTAGTTGCCATGCGTGGTAGTGTTATATTCTTTTTCCGACAGGCGTTCTACGACCGTCATTTGTTGTATGCCGCCGCCGACCGGAATAACCATCCTTCCGCCGACAGCCAGTTGCGCCAACAGTTTTTGCGGTATTTCCGGCGCGCCGCAGGTAACAATAATTTTGTCGAACGGAGCCAGCAGCGGCTTTCCTTCATAGCCGTCGCCGTAGTGGAATATCGCCTGTTTGCCCATTTCGAACAATGTTTTTTGCGCTTGCAAGTACAATGATTTTTGCCGTTCAATCGTGTACACCATTGCGCCCATCGTAACTAATATCGCCGTCTGGTATCCGCAGCCCGTGCCGACTTCCAGTACCCTGTCCCATTTTTTTAACTGCAATAAATGCGTTTGCATGGCTACCGTATAGGGTTGCGAAATCGTTTGCCCCGCCGCTATCTGCAACGGACGGTTGGAATAGGCTTCCGCAGCATACGATAGGTCTACAAACCAATGACGCGGTACTTCTTCCATTGCCGCAAGCACGCTCCCGTCGAAAGGGAAAGACCGGCGCAACTGCTCAATCATTTTTTTCCGTTGCCCTTTATGAAGGAAGTTATCTTGCATCGCTCATCGTTACTCCAAACAATTGAAAATACAACCAGTCAAATGCACCTTCCTGGTAGAGTTTAACCAGTTCTTCTACTTTCCGGTCTTCTCCATATTTATCGTATGGCTTTTTCAGGTTGGCGCCGAAAAGGCGCGCTATGCCCTGCCAGAAGAAAGCGGTAAAGCCGCCTTTCAAATCCTTGATGACATAGTAGGACGTTTGCCCTACTTCGCGGTCAACCAGCTTCAGTAATAATTTCCCTTGCGAAAAAGTCAATTTCCGTATCGGTTGTTCAAATTCCGCGAACAATTCTTTTTCATATTTTTTTACCAACGCGTCCCTTTCCTTCTTCGACGACAAAACGGCCAGTTCCTGCTCCATGGCATCCGTCCGCTGTTTTGCCATCAGGGCATAGGGATATACTTTCCTGAAATTATATACTAATTTCCGGTACTCTTTCCACTCTTTGGATTTTTCTTTCATTTTCGGAAAAGCAAACACGTACACCACCGGCAGCGACAGCTGATACAATGTGTCGCCGTTCTCAATAATGGGCGGCAGGGTATAAACCTTTTGTGCGGCGGCGCTGCCACAGCTCCCCGCCATTAACAAAAACAACCCGACGGTTATGTATTGTTTCACATTCATACTGCCCACTGTTTACTGCCACTGCCTACTGTTTACTGCCTGCTGGCGGTGGCTGCTTCCATTTCTTCCGCGCTGAGCGGCAGCGCCGGCCCTAACCGGCGGGCGCCGGTAGCCGTGATCAGATAATCTTCTTCGTTGCGGATACCGCCGAAGTTTTTATACGTTTCTACCGCTTCGTAGTTGATAAACTGCGCCAGTTGGTTCTTCACTTTCCACTGTTCAATCAGTTCGGGGATGAAGTAGATGCCCGGCTCAATCGTATGCACAAAGCCCGGTTCGAGCGTGCGTGCCAGCCGCAGCGATTTTAGCCCGAACTGTGTGCTGCGCGGCTCGCCGGCATAGCCCACCCATTTTTCGCCGAGATTTTCCATATCATGTACATCCAGCCCCATCATGTGCCCCAGCCCATGCACGAAGAACAGGGCGTGCGCGCCCGCCATGACCGCTTCGGTGGCGTCGCCTTTCATCAGCCCGATGCTTTTAAAGCCTTCCACCAGTGTTTTTGCCGCAATAAAATGCACGTCCCTGAACGCAATGCCCGGCCGCAACGCCGCCACAGCCGCCCGGTGCATGTCGTACCGGATTTGATAGATGGTTCTTTGCCTTTCGGTAAATTTTTTATCTACCGGGAATGTAGACGACAAATCGCCGGCGTAGTGCATGGCATTTTCGGCGCCTGCGTCAATCAGCATCAGCTGCCCGCTCTCCAACGTGTTTCCGTGATAATGGTTATGCAATATCTGTCCGTTGATGGTGGCAATGGTGGGAAACGACAGGCGGCCGCCGTAGCGCATGGCAATTTCATTCATCGCCGCTGCAATTTCCGATTCCTTCCTTCCCGGACGCGCCATAGCAATAGCTTTCCGGTGCATTTCCGCCGAGATGGCGACGGCCTCTTCGATTTGCTCAATCTCTTCGTCCGACTTGTAGTTGCGCTGATGGACTACTGCCTTCACAAATTCCAGGGAGGCGGCTTCGGCTTGCCCGGCGGGCGCAATACCCAGCCAATCCTGCAGCTTCAACTGCTGTTCGGCGCGGTAGGGCGGTAAGAAATGGATTTCCCGGCCTTTTGCCGCCGCCGCTTGAAGGTATTCCTTCAGTGCGCCGCCCGGCAATGTTTCGCGGATACCGGCCTGCTCGCATTTTTCGCGGATGGAAGGCTGCTGCCCCATCCAGACAATATCATCAATCGTCAGCTCGTTGCCGAAGATGATTTCCCGGTTTTCATCCATATCGATGACCGCCGAAAGCCCGGCGTAATCATTGCCGAAATAGTACAGGAACGTAGAATCCTGCCGGAAATCGTAGGTATTATCGGCATAGTTCATGGGGCTTTCGTCGTTGCCGAGAAACAGCGCGACCCCTTTCTTTACCGCCTGTTTCAACATTTTCCGGCGGTTTATGTAAGTAATGGAGGGAAACATCCTATATTCTTTTAAAATCAGGACACAAATATAGTAATTTTTGCCGACTTTAAGGGGAAAATGGAATGGAGGGACCCCAGAATAAATAGCAAATCGATGCAATAACTTAAAAAAGGAGAATGCTTACTTTTTCATACGTGCAACTCTTCACCGAACAGCAGTACTTCATAAGCAAGCGGGTTGTTTATGTTAAAATCTTCCTCCCGAAAGGGGTGAGGTTCGAGACCCCGTTGGGGAATTGCTCGGTTCGAGCAAGTCGGTTCGAGGGCTCGTTGGAGAATTGCTCGGTTCGAGCAAGTCGGGTTGAGGGCTCGTTGGGGAATTGCTCGGTTCGAGCAAGTCGGTTCGAGGGCTCGTTGGGGGTTGCTCGGATTCGAGCAAGTCGGTTTGAGGGCTCGTTGGGGGTTGCTCGTGTTCGAGCAAGTCGGTTCGAGACCCCGTTGGGGAATTGCTCGGTTCGAGCAAGTCGGTTCGAGGGCTCGTTTTAGGTTGCTCGGATTCGAGCAAGTCGCTCCGAAACTTCGCTGGGGGTTTCAGTACGTACTGAAAGTACCGACAAGCCCTCGCTGGGGGCTTCTGTACGTACTGGAAGCGTGCCGAAGCCCTTCGGGAAGGGTTCCAAGTCTACTGGAAGTGTGCCGTAAAAATTTTCATAAAAAATATTTGTAGATAAAAAATAAAGTAATATATTTGCAGCGGTTATTACTTGCTCTTTGACATTTTGAAAAGGATATAAAAATATATCGCTTTAGCTTTTATTCTACGCAAATTACGAAATCTGGAAAATTTCAATCATCGGAGAATAATAAGTAAAAGCAACCTTGCCAAGAATGGATGTTGGTTGTTGTACTTATTCCGATGATGGGTCTTCCAGAACCTCGTAATTTCATAAGTATAGCTTCCATTTCCATTCTTGGTTTTTTTATAGAATAAGGAAAACGCACCATAAAAGTTGAAGAAACAAATTGCAGAAAAGGTCTATTACAACTTTCTGCAATAACTGGCAGTGAATCAAAAATCGCAGCAGGGGGTTGTTTATATTAAAAAGTTTGTGTTTGTGAACAACCCTGAAGCTGCAAAAAATAATAATAATTAAAAATCAAATGTTATGAAAAAAATTTTCTTTTCTCTTTTATTGTTTCCCCTTTTGGGGACAGGCAGCTTGTTCGCGCAAGCGATCGTTACGCCCATCAGCGTAGATTATGACAAATCAGCGGTAACTTTCCGCGTCGCATGGTCGGGAACTGCCGCCAACAATCGCGTATGGGTATTTGTAGATTTGTGCCCGGTGGCGGGAACTGCTCCGGGCACATTTGCCAAAGCCGTTATCAGCGGGGCTACGGCTACTGCCGGCAGCATTGACCCGGCTTCGCTAAACGGGCGCGGCTTTTATGTAACCGCCAACCCTTCGACCGTAACCGCCACCCTCAGCAACGCCACCGGCAAATTCAACTGGTGCGCCTACGCCAGCGACTACCCGCCCAATGCGGTGGACAACACCAGCGGCGGCTATGACTTGAAAGGCACGCCGCCGTTTATTATTACCACTGCCTCCGGCACGGCGGAAGTTAACGCCACCACTTATTCCGGCAACACCATTACCGCCCTCACCGACGCCACCGGCTGTCCCGGCGCATTATGCGGAAAGGACGGCGAAACCGCGGGATTGTTGAATTGCTGCGTGCCCGGTACTTCGAATTGCAGCGGGACATGTAAAACCAATGGTTCATATACTACTAATGATGGCGCGTGCACGGGTGCGTGCAATACAGCGTATGTTCAATTGCGTGACCAATGCGGTGCACTGTTGAACTCGTACTACAGTACGTACACGAACTCAGCGTGCACTGCCGGCTGTGCTGCCACCCCAGTGAATCGCTGCACCAACGGCTACTACTATAGCACCGCCAAAACAATCGCGGCGTGCGCTACGTGGTGCGGAGCCAATGGTTATCTGTACTTCCATTTTATTGAGCGGGCATTACAGTCCGACCGCTGCTATTGCTGTAATACCTACTAAAAACTATATAAAATAGAATTGAAATAACCCATAAATTAAAAGCGTTTTTTTTCAAACGCTCCCCTTGTCATGCCCTGTTCCCCTCAGGGCTTCCTCGCGCAATCGTGAAGTTCTCAAAAACAATCTCCGCAGCCCCGAAGGGGCGAAATTTTCATAACCGCAGGCAAGCGAAGCGCAGCCTGCGGAAGAAGTCCCCCACTATCTTTCGCGCGGCGCACTGTCCGTGCATAGCGGAAAACCCGTGCGCCGCGCGAGGGGCAGGGAAGTTCATCTTGCCCCATGCTGCGTTACGCTGCGCTTCACTTGCATGGGGTTATGAAAATGCAAGCCCTCCGGGCTTATTTAATTATGAATTATGAATGCTGGCGCCAGCCACTGCCCACTGCCTACTGAAAACTGCCCACTGACCTCCGGCGCCAGTTATTTCCGGCCGATAATATTGGAAAAATCATTATAAGTTATAATCTTTGTCTGATTATGCGCTTGCAATACCAGCAAATCCTTATCGCCCGTAATGATATAATCCGCCTGCACGGTATCTGCCAGCGACAACAAATATAAATCCTTTACGTCCCGTACCGGCGAAACAACCGCTTGTTGAATAACGGCAAATTCACAAAATTTGTCGATTATCACAAGCGTGTCTTTAATATCATCTTCGCCGACATACTTTCTGATTTTCGGCTTTGATGATATATGTTGAATTTCCTCCAAAAGTTTGTCGCAAACAAAGAAAGTCAACGCCGGATTTGTTAGTAATGATTTCAACGCCGACAGGCGTTTCCCAATAAGAAAGGAAATCCAAAGGTTGGTGTCAATAATAATTTTCATTTGGAATATCTTGCCGCGCCGACTTCTTCTATTATTTCTTCCTCTGACAGGGGAACATTTTTCGGACGGGACGCAATATATTTACGGAGTAAGTCTGCTTTGGTTTCCACTTCCCAGCCCATTTTCCGCGCCAGCGTCATAATAAACCCGACTTCCGATTGCGGCACATTCAGGTAAATATTTTGCGAGGTTGCCTGTAACATAATTATTCGTTTTTACTATTACGCTACAAAAATACAACATTTATTTGATTTTCTATTCCCCTCCACCACCCTTCACCACTTTCCATTTTCCACTTTCAACTCTCTATTGACTGCCCACTGCCCACTGAAAACTGCCCACTGACCTCCGGCGCCAGCAACCTTAAACTTTAAACTTTTTGCTATCTTTGCAGCAAATGAAAAAAACATGTACAGAACTCACACATGCGGCGAACTGCGGCTGCAACACAAAGAACAACAGGTAACGCTTGCCGGCTGGGTGCAACGGGTGCGCAATCTCGGCGGGATGACTTTTATTGATTTGCGCGACCGCTACGGCGTTACGCAGCTGGCGATAACCGAAGACAGCCCGGATACGGTGAAAGAAACAGCCAACGCATTGGGGCGCGAATTTGTCGTGCAGGCCGCCGGCGCCGTGATTGAGCGCAGCAACAAGAATGCTAAAATCCCTACCGGCGAAATCGAAATAGCCGTAACCGGCTTGAAGGTGCTGAACGCTGCCGATACGCCGCCGTTTACTATCGAAGGCGAAAGCGACGGGGGGGAAGAACTGCGCGCCCGTTTCCGTTACCTCGACCTGCGGAGGCCGCCGCTGCAAAATGCGCTGCAACTGCGGCACCGTATGGCGCAGGAAGTACGCAGTTATTTGGACAACCAGCGGTTTTTGGAAATAGAAACGCCGTTCCTGATTAAGTCAACGCCGGAAGGCGCGCGCGATTTTGTGGTGCCGTCGCGGATGAATCCCGGCGAATTTTATGCGTTGCCGCAAAGCCCGCAAACATTTAAACAATTGTTAATGGTGGCGGGCTACGACCGCTATTTCCAAATTGTGCGCTGCTTCCGCGACGAGGATTTGCGCGCCGACCGGCAGCCGGAATTTACGCAAATCGACTGCGAAATGGCGTTTGTGGAACGGGAGGATATTTTACAGGCTTTTGAAGGGCTGGCAAAACATTTGTTCCGGTCGGTGCTGGGCGTCGAGTTTGCAGAGGCGTTTCCGCGCATGAGCTACGCCGACGCGCTCCAGCGCTACGGCTCCGATAAGCCCGACATCCGTTTCGACATGCGCCTTCATGACCTCACGGGCAGGGTGAAGGGAAAAAACTTTGCCGTATTCGATACGGCGGAATATGTTGGCGCCATTTGCGTGCAGGGCGCCGCCGGCTATACGCGCAAACAGCTCGACGAACTGGCGGAATGGGTAAAACGCCCGCAAATCGGGGCAAAAGGGCTGGTATATATCCGCCTCGCGGAAGAAGGCGCCAAGTCGAGTATGGATAAATTTTACACGCCCGGAGAACTGCAACAAATCGCCGCTGTACTGAACGCCCGGCAGGGCGATTTGATTTTGATACTGGCGGGCGGGAGAAAGAAAACGCAGGAAGCGCTGGGCTCCCTGCGCATAGAAATGGCGAACCGCCTGGGGTTGCGCAAAAGCGATACGTTTGCGCCGCTGTGGGTATACGATTTCCCCCTGTTGGAATGGGACGAAGAAACGCAACGTTTCTACGCCATGCATCATCCTTTCACTTCGCCGAAGCCGGAAGATTTGCCCAAATTCTATTCCACCGACAAGTCCGAAATCGCGCAGGTGAACGCCAACGCTTACGATTTTGTGTTGAACGGCACGGAAATCGGCGGCGGCTCTATTCGTATTCACGATGCGGGCGTACAGCAGCGGATGTTTGAGGTGCTGGGATTTTCCAAAGAAGAGGCGGAATATAAATTTGGATTTATCATTCATGCCTTCCGCTATGGCGCGCCACCGCACGGGGGTATTGCCTTTGGCTTCGACCGCTGGTGCGCGCTGTTCGGCGGGCAGGAAACAATCCGCGATTACATTGCCTTCCCCAAAAACAATGCCGGCCGCGACGTAATGCTCGACGCGCCTGCAAAAATCGACGATATCCAATTGAAAGAATTGCAGCTGGTGACGGGGAAGAGTGAAGGGTGAGGGGTGAAGGGTGGCTGGCGACAGCCAACTCCCAGCGGATACGCCCGGCAAATAATTTCCGCCATTGACACGTCATCTTTGGAATAACTTCGTTACAATTACCAACAAACGTCACCAATGTTTTATACAGCGGCGCCTGCGTGAAATCGGTGGAATAAACTAATTCGTATTTCATGGGAATTGGTTTTAAAAGGTGGAAGCCCTGATGAAGAAAAAAACATAGCAAAAAAAGGGTTCCTTAAAAATACACCTATTAGTTTTTAAATAAATTTATGTTATAGTTAATTTTCCCTCACGCAGCGTATGAACATACCCATAAGGGTGGCTGAATATCCAATGTGATAGAGATTTTCCATATTTTTGTCGCATATTCCTGGATGAGCTTTCACGTAACCCAGTAGAGAGGGGGTAGCGGACGCAAGCTTATATATCATGCAGTCGGCATTAAAAAGGCCTTCATTACTTGCTTCCCCTGCACGCTCGCCTTTCCAAATACCTTCAAACTTATCCACGATAAAAGTTAGAGATGATTCGCCCATTTTCCCTCCTAAAGCGCGAACTAATTTATCGTAATCGTTTGCAGTTGGAACGCGCCAAGGGTAGGGGCATATTTGACTGGCATATTTTATCACTGCACATCCGGTAAATAAATCACCAGGATAACCGGGATTATTCCTACAATCCGCGTTTTCACTATATGCTGTATATGTCTCGCCGCTATATGATGACCCGCCATTAAATGTTGTCTTATTGCAGCCGGTAGCTGTTACCGGACGCGACCAGATTTGTGAAATATTATCGCCTACTATCGTGATTTCCGAACCGGAGGTAAATGAAACCGTCCCTAAGTTTAACGTACTGCTATTGCATCCAACAAAGGAGGGGTCGCGACATACGCTGTCAGCAATATTTTCTACCAATCCGGCAATACAGCCCATGCC
>JAITSM010000188.1 GCA_031287815.1 Prevotellaceae bacterium | reverse complement strand
ACTTCTTTAGGGGTTCTTATTTCTATAGTATTATAGCCTTGTTGTAAATTTATACCGTTATAGCCTCTGATTCTGCCAAGATTGACAATGTGTTTAAAATTCCAACTTACCAGAATGTCTGCCCGGTAAAGGGTGGCAATGGCTATGTGCCGACAGTCATCAAGACTTGTCTTTCCTACTACACCCGCCTCAATATATTGAAACGCCAATTGATTGGCTTCAGACGTCATTTTCACGTACTCCGTATAAACAGGGGAGAAAGTTTTCAGTAGCTCCCTGACACGCTCCGGCGCATTTTCCAGTTCCTTGTTGAGCTGGTCTGACAGCAGGACAGTCCATTCACCGGTGTATAAACTCTCGAAGAAAGGAACGGTATCTTTGGCAAATTCTGCGTCGAAATACCCGCCCATGACAGACGTATCAATATATATTCGTTGTGTCATTGCCCTTATTTTTCCACAAATATACATAAAATATTCCACTACCCCTCAAAAACAAAAGCCGCCCGCGAACGCAGGCGGCGGCGCCACCTTACGGAAAAAAATCTTTTCAAAAGTATTTGTAATTAAAAAATAAAGTAATATATTTGCAGCGTTATTGACGTTCTTTGATTGTCGTAAGAAACCTGAGAAATTTCTACAGTGGAAGCATTCATGCTCATATAAATCGTGAATTTAGGTTTATTTTTCCACTGTGGGTTTCTCAGGACCTCTTATGACGGTAAACTAAATTCACGTTTTTATTTTTCCATGCGGAAACAATAAAAACAAACAAAAATTATAAAAAGTGGCAGCGAATAAAAATCGTAGCGTGGGGTTGTTTTATAGAAATAGTTTGTGTTTGAAAACAGCCCCAAAGCTGCGAAAAATAATAACAACTAAAAATAAAAAATCATGAGAACAACATTTTTCTTTTTCGCCATGCTGATAAGCATTGCAGTAAGCGCCACCGTGAAGGTAACGCCGCTTTCTACGGATTATTCCGAAAACAAAGTAACCTTTAAAGTGGAATGGACAGGCACGCCCTACAACAACCATGTGTGGGTATGGGTAGATTTGCGCCCAATTGCCGGAACCTCGCCGGGTACATTTGAAAAAGCCGTTATCAGTGCGGCATCCGTAACATCCGGCACTTACACGGATTTAAATGGACGTGGCTTTTTTATAACCGCCAACGGCACGACGGTTACCGCCACATTAAGCAATGCCTCCGGAAAATTCAACTGGTGCGCCTACGGCAGCGACTACCCGCCGAATGTAACGGCTAATGGTGGAATTTATACGTTGCACGGCACGCCGCCCTTTACACTGATAGCTGCAAGCGGTACCCCAACACAGAAAGTAAGCGGAACAACTATTACGACCTCCGCTGTAACCATTACTCCGACTACTATAACAGATGAAACCGGTTATCCGGGCGAGTTCTGCCATTATCAGGGCAGCGATTTATATATTGACGCCACGCATCTCTGCCAACAACGCACCAGCGGCGCACAGAACTGGGAAGCGTATATAAAAGATAATAGAGATGATCAAATTTATCGAATTACTCAATTTTCCGATGGCAGTTGGTGGATGGCGGACGATTTGGCTATTGCGGATAAAAGTGTGGGTACGTGCAATGGTAAACGCTACTATAAAGGAAATGACAAACCCACTTGTCCGTCCGGTTGGCAGCTACCTACTGATGAAAAATTGTTAACTAGATTCCCAAACCCAACTACGACAGACGCGCATGGCGCTACTATAACAGTAGGGTGTTATTATGGGATCTCAGCGATGTGCGGATACTCAGGATGTACATCTTGCGGAACACGATATGATATGGTGTGTTCGAATGCCAATAATACCCCCGTATGGGTAGAAAACGATAGATGGCATTGGAACTGCGACGGAAACGGATCCGATGGTGCCACTGTGACGGGAATCGCCGCTCGCGCCCGTTGTATACGTAATTTATAATTTTTCAAAATAATTAACAAAAGGGACGCAAAAATACTGTTTCCAATTAGGATCAACCTGAAACGAAATCGGGTCAACCCGAAATGAAATTGGGATCAATCCCAAATGAGTTGGGATCAATCCCAGATGAGTTGGGATCAATCCCAAATGAGTTGGGATCAATCCCAAATGAGTTGGGATCAATCCCAAATGAGTTGGGATCAATCCCAAATGAGTTGGGATTAATCCCAAATGAGTTGGGATCAATCCCAAATGAGTTGGGATTAATCCCAAATGAGTTGGGATCAATCCCAAATGAGTTGGGATCAATCCCAAAGGCGAGGGGATTAACAATAAATAATCAACCTGTCAATAAATTATAAACAAAAGGAGAGGGAGCCGGAGAGGCGAAAAGGGGGAACGGTAGAGGGGGCGCTGGCGCCTTTTTGAGTTAAAAGTTAAAAACTAAAAGTTAAAAGTTGGCTGGCGCCAGCCACCCTTCACCCCTCACCTTTCACCCTTTTAACTTTTAGCTCGAAGCTGCTGTGCCATTTTAGAGGCGAAGACGAAGCGGTTTAATTCGTCATTGTCGGTGCGTAGAATTTCGTTGTTGGCGCCCTCCCAGCACTTTTTGCCCTCGTAGATAAAGATGATTTTTTCGCCGATTTCCATGACGGAATTCATGTCATGCGTATTGATGATCGTCGTCATGCCGAATTCATGCGTGATCTCATGAATCAGTTCGTCGATGACGATGGCGGTACGCGGGTCAAGCCCGGAGTTGGGCTCGTCGCAAAACAGGTAGCGCGGGTTGAGGGCGATGGCGCGGGCGATGCCCACCCGCTTTTGCATCCCGCCGCTCAGCGACGAAGGGTAAAGATGGTTGACGTTTTCCAAACGGACGCGCTGGAGGCAGAAGTTCACCCGCTCCAGCTTCTCGGCGCGCGACCAGCTGGTGAACATATTCATGGGAAACATCACATTCTCTTCCACCGTCGCAAAGTCAAACAGGGCGCTGCTTTGGAAGAGCAGGCCGATTTTCTGGCGCATTTTCTTTTTCCCGTCAAACGACAGGGCATTATACTGTATGTCGTCAAACCAGATTGCGCCGCTGTCCGCCTCATGAAGCCCCACCAGCGATTTAAGCAATACGGTTTTTCCCGAGCCGCTGGCGCCGATAATCAAATTCGTTTTGCACGCATCGAACACCACCGATATATCCTCCAAAACCAGGCGCCCGTCAAAGGATTTATAGAGATGATTAACTTTTATCATTACAGTAAAACGTGAGTCAGGATTAAATTAAAAATCAAAATGCACAGACTGCAACTGACAATGCCGTTGGTCGCCGCCCGCCCTACATCCCGCGAGCCGCCTTTGGCATAGTATCCGTAAAACGCCGATATGGACGTGATGAGGAAGTTGAATACCGCCATTTTTATAAGCGCATAGGCCACATAATAGGGTTGAAATGAAAACCGGATACCTTCCACATATTGTTCCGGCATCACCACGCCGGTGGTGGTAACAATGAGCCATCCGCCCAGCAGCCCGACGGAAAAACTCAACAGCGTAAGCAGCGGATTAAAAATAGTGGCGGCGCAGATTTTGGGGAAAATTAAATAATTGGCCGAATTGACGCCCATTATTTCCAGCGCGTCTATCTGTTCGGTGATGCGCATCGTGCCGATTTCGGAGGCAATGCTTGAGCCGATTTTCCCCGCCAGAATCAGCGCAATCATGGTGGAGCTGAACTCCAGCAGCATGGTTTCGCGCGTCATATAGCCCACATACAGCTTGGGGATGAAAGGGCTGGTCAGGTTATACGACGTCTGCAGCGTGATAACCGCCCCGATGAATACCGACACAATCGCCACCAGCGGCACGGACAGCACCCCGACCTTTTCGAGTTCTATCACGAACTGTTTCCACGTTTCCGAAAAACGGTCAGGCTTCGTAAATACCTTACGCATCAACAAAAAATAACTGCCTATAAGTGCAAAAAATCTGGACATACTTTGTTTATATGACAGGCAAAGATACAAAAATAAGTCGTAAGTCATGAGTCGTGAGTCATGAGTTATGAGTCGTGAGTTGGAGTTGTAATTCTTATTTTGGCGAATATGCGGAGAACTTTGGTGTCCACTCCTGTTGGAAACAGGAAAAATTCGAAAATAAAATTTGCGGATAAAAAATAAAGTAATATATTTGCAGTAGTATAAACGTTCTTTACTTTTTGGTAGAAAGAAGTAGATATCTTTTATCCTGTATTCTGAAACATGGTAATTTCAAAATATGTCAAGTGGATAGAGTTCGCAATAAACGTGAATTTTAATTTATACTTGATATAGGTGTACCATGACCTCAGAATACTGTAAATTAAAGTTCGCGTTTCGTTTTTAATAAAAAACCAAACAAAGAAAAGCGAAATGATGAAATTGGCAGCGATTAACAAATCGTAGCAAGGGGTTGTTTTATAAGAAAAAGTTTGTGTTTGAAAACAACCCTGAAGCTGCGAAAACAGAACAGAGACAATAGACTTGTAGAACACAGACAAAAATATTAACCCTAAATAAAAATGTTATGACAAAAATTTTCTTTCCTCTCGCAATGCTTATAAGCGTTGCAGCAAGCGCCACCGTAAAGGTAACGCCGCTTTCTACGGATTATTCCACAAACAAAGTAACCTTTAAAGTGGAATGGACGAACACCCCCTCTGCGCCCTACAATAATCGTGTGTGGGTATGGATAGATTTCTGCCCGGTAACAGGCACAACGCCGGCAAACTCTTTTTCTGCCGCCACCATTTCCAATCCTACCAGAACAGGGGGAAACGGTACGGTTACTAACGCCACTGCGCGCGGCTTTTTTATTGAATATGCTGCTGCCAATGCAGGAACAACTGTTACCGCCACATTAAGTAACGCCTCCGGAAAATTTAACTGGTGCGCGTATGGCAGCGACTATCCGCCGAATGTCCTTACGAATACCAATAGTTCTTACACATTGGCAGGAACGCCCCCATTCAAATTGATTACTTCTAATGGTGCAACATCGCTAACAGTGCCCGGTACCACCATTGCGGCTTCTGCCGTAACGTTTACGCCGGCAACTATAACCGACGCCACAGGTTATCCCGGACTTTGGTGCCCCTATACCGGAAGCGACTTGTATATGGACATCTCTCATCGTTGCATGCAACGCCAAAGCGGCGCACAGAACTGGGAAGCATGGATACAGGATGCACGGGATAATAAAAAATATCGCATCGCTCAATTATCTACCGGCCTTTGGACAATGGATGATTATCTAAATTATACAGACCATTCAGCCGTTGTGGCTGAACAATGCAGCGCCGCTGACCCTAACGCCACAGAATATTGGAGAAACATCCTTGCTACAACTTATTCTACATTGTGCCCAAACGGTTGGAGGCTGCCCAATCAAAGCGAATTTTTTATAGTTGCTGCTGAATGGGCGCAATATTTATCTAAACAAATACAAGGTACCGGCGAAACTATAATAACATTCAGTACACCCTACTGCCAAAATACAAACCCAAATTATGTGTCATTTATATGTGAAGACTGTTTGGGTTCCGGAACTTGGGGAAATCGATTAACTACGTATGGCCAGAATGAGTACGCGTCAATAGACTACGACTGCAGTCAGTACACCGACCCAGTAAAGCGAACATTTCAGTTCAGCGGCTACGTTCGTTGCGTGCGTTAAAAAAAGGATTTAGTACCCCCTCCTTGGTAGATGCTTATGGATTGGCTACCGCCGGAATACTTTACGCTTAAAGCTAAATCAGCTTTCGCTCCATTTTTTCCCATCCTGTGCTATTCCGGCTAATTGCAGCAGGCGGTTTACTACGGTATCGGCGATGTCTTCCGGCGTGGCGGGATGGTGGTAAAACGCCGGGCTCGCCGGGCAAATGATCGCGCCGGCTTCGGCGAGTTGCTGCATGTTGCGGAGGTGGATTAAATTCAGGGGCATTTCGCGGGTTACTACAATCAGGCGGCGGCGTTCTTTCAGCATCACGTCGGCGGCGCGCGCCAGCAAATCGTTGCTGACGCCGTTGGCTATGCGCGCCAGCGAGCCCATAGAGCAGGGCGCAATAATCATTGTATCGAAATCGCAGGAACCGGAAGCAAAGGGGGCGTGAAAATCGTGATTGGCATAGCGCCGGAAAGGGATAGCGGCGAACGCCTCATCGCCCAGTTCGTGGCGGAACACCTGCTCGCCGCAATCGGTGCATACCACCGCTGTGTCCACGGTGGCGTGCAAATGTAATTTTTCCAGCAATCGCATGGCATATATCGCCCCGCTGGCGCCTGTAATTCCTACTACTATTTTTCGCATAACCGGATTTTAGAACACAAAGATACAAATTAGCGGGCAATCTGTAAATTTATAGTATCTTTGCTTTATGTTTACAGGCATTGTTTACAGGCATACCGGCAGCCATTATCTGGTAAAACATCCCGGGCGCGGCGTATTGTATGATTGTACGGCGCGCGGGAAATTGCGCCTGCACGACAATGCTACCACCAATCCCATTGCCGCCGGCGACAGCGTAGATGTGGCGCCGGTAACCGACACGACCGGCGCTATCATAAAAATACATCCGCGTAAGAATTATATTATCCGCCGTGCGGCAAATCTTTCCAAACAGGCGCACGTTATTGCGGCCAACCTGGACATGGCTTTTTTGGTTGTAACGATAGATTATCCTGCGCTACAAATGGAGTTTATCGACCGCTTTCTGGTTACTTGCGAGGCGTACAAAGTGCCGGTAAAAATAGCGGTAAATAAAATGGATTTGTACAATGAAGCGCAACTCGAAACGCTGCAACGGTTTCAAGAGATATATACCGGTGCGGGATATGAGCTTCTTTGCGTGTCAGCGCACACGGGCTGGCAGGTGGAAATATTGCGCGAAGCGGTGAAAGGCAAGCTGTGCCTTTTTTCCGGGCAGTCGGGCGTAGGGAAATCGTCGCTGATTAACGCCATTGATGCGGGATTGCAGTTACGTACCGGACGCCTGTCGGACTACCACCGGAAGGGAATGCACACGACCACGTTTTACGAAATTTTCGACACCTCCGCCGGCGGGCAAATTATTGATTCGCCCGGTATCAAAGGCTTCGGGCTGATAGATGTGGAAAAAGAAGAACTGTATCATTTCTTCCCAGAGTTGTTTCGCCATGCCGCACAATGTAAGTACAACATGTGCACGCATACGCACGAGCCGGATTGCGCCGTGAAAGCTGCTGTTGAACAGGGAAGCATTTCGCCGGAGCGTTACGAAAGCTATTTGAAAATGCTGGATGACAAAGGCGGGAAATACCGGTGAAAGTTAAGAGTTAAGAACTAAGAGTTGTATTATCTCATTTTTTCAACCAAAGTTCGGGATTTAATTTTTCCGGTTCCGGTTTATCTTTCATCCTCCATATTTGGAAATCCAAAGTCGTGTTGTCCGCAGTAAATATGGTGCCGATGGCCTGCCCCCGCGTTATTTTATCATTTACTTTCACCTGAACGCTGGAGAGGTTGCAATAGACCGTATAGTATTCGCCGTGCTGCACCATCACACAGTTATGCTGCGCCGGAATGAAAAATATGCGCCGCACTACGCCATCGAAGACGCACAGCGCCGGGCTGTTTTCTTCTGTTGAAATGTGAACGCCGAAGTTTTGCGGTAGTTTCAGGTTTTTGTACACCGGATGATAGTGCTCGCCAAACTGTGCGGTAACTACCCCCTGGCGCACCGGCCAGGGCAATTGCCCCTGATTTTTTTCAAAATTGGCAGACAGTATTCTGTCGGCTTCCGGCATGTTTGGCGTTGCTTTCCGTCGGCGTTGGTCTTGCTTTGCCTGTTCGGCAATAATTTTTTCGATTTGTTTGTTGATGCGCTGAACAGCCCGCCGCTGGTCAGCCAGCCGCTGCCTTAATTCTTTTTCCTGCCCGGCTAATCTTTGCGTGATGGACAAAGCGTCGGCTTCGTCTTTTTGCAATGTAGCGACTTCTTTTTCCCGCGCGCTCCGTTGTTGGGCTAATTCATTTTTTTGGGTATTCAGCGCATTGATTTCCGTCTGGAGTTCTTCCGACATTTGCTGTATTTTCAGCGCCTGTTCGTTGATGTATTCGGAATAGTTTTTGAAATACTGCCACCGCCGGTAGGCTAATCCCACATCGTCGCTTGAAAGCACAAACATTAGCCAAAGCCGCCGGTCGCGATTTTTATACGCTTGGTACAATAAGTTCTCGTATGATTTTCTCAGTTCGTTCAGGTTCATTTGCAAGCCGGTTACATCTTCCTGTTTTTTTTTCAAATCGTTTTCCAGCAAATGAATTTGCGCCTCCATATCGGCAATCAATTGCTTGCGCGATTTTATTTTCTGCTTTGTCAAACCCAGCTGCTGCAAGCTGTTTTGCCGGTCTTTGGAGTTTTTTTTCAGCAGTTTGTCGATATAGGTAATTTGTTCTTCGGCTTTTTTCAATCGTTTGTTAAGCTCCGAAACACTTTGCGCTGCAACGGATGTAAAGGCTATTACTAAAATTACTGTATAAAAAAATCGCTTTATCACGTCCGATATGAAAATTTAAGGTTTTAAAGTGGCACTGTTGTTCCCCGTTGGCCGTTTACCGTTGGCTGTTTTTTATTTTTTGTTCTACTTGCGGGTTTCGTTCTTTTTTTAATGACAAATCCCAATAAACAAGGGCGGCGTCATATTCACCGAGTGCATACAGCACATCGCCGTAGTGGTCGAGAATGACGGCGCTGTCGTTGCCGCCGTAAATCATTGCATGGCGGAAAATAGCTTTGGCTTCCACCGCTTTTCCCATTTTAAAAAGTATCCAGCCAAAAGTATCCAGATAAGTTGCGTTGTTGGGCTCTGCTTTAATCGCCTTATTGCTCATGGCGTAGGCGCGGTCGAGTTGTTTGTTCTCTTCGCTCAGGAAGTACGCATAATTATTCAGCACAACAATGTAGTCGTTGTCTATGGCCAATGCTTTATCGTAGTACTCATACGCTTTTTTCGGATTCTTTTGGGCATAGTATAAATCCCCCAGAAAAGCATACGTCTGTAGGGTTTTCTTCGGTTCATCCACCGTTAGCGGCAGGGTTTTTTCAAACCAGTGGATAGCTTCCGCCCCGTTGCCGGTTTGCCATTCGGCTATCGCTTTCATGGACATAAAATCCATCTCTTCCGGGAAACGCCGGTGCGCCGTTTCGGCATATTTTCCTACACTATCCCATCGTTCCGCATAATATTCGAAAGCCAGGTAACGCTGCCATGCGTCCATTATTTCGATATTGTTTTGCAAATTATTTTTCAGCACCGTAATGGCTGAATCCACGAGTTGCTGTTGCAATAAATAAGTAGCAAACAACGGCTCCGTAAGCGAATCGGGCGGCGTGCGCAAAGCCGTAAACACCGTGTCGAGCTGCGGCGAAAAAGAAGAAGCGAATTTCGGAATCTGCAACAGCGCCGAGAGGTATTCTACTTTATATTCCGTTTCCACCGCTTTGTTGGCATACAGGCTGTACAGTTTTTGAAAATACACGTCAAATTGCCCGTTCCGGCGGAAGCAGTCGGCCTCGCCTAACAGCGCCGGCGTGTAGTCGGGATTCAGCGTCAACGCTCGGCGATACATTTCCAACGCCAGCGTATCGCGTTCCAAACCGGCGTACTGTTCGCCCAACAATGAAAAATAACGCGCTTCGGGAAACGCCGCCACCAAGCGTTCCAAAGTATTCAAGGCTTCTTCCTTCCTGTCTTGCGCCGTCAGTATCTCAAACCGCGTAGCCGCCGACTGTTCCGAAAAACCCATCTTTGCATCGGCGGCGTCCAGCGCCAGCAGTGCGCTGTCGAGCGCGCCCGTCCGTACATACAGGGTGGAAAGTTCGAAATACAGGTCTGTCATCTCCGGGTGTGTTTTCAGGAGGTGATTATATTCGTCAATCGCCCGGCGGTACTGGCGGGCGGCGGTGTAGTACTGCGCCGCCTGCACACGATACCATAGATTCGCCGTATCCAGCCGCATCGCCGATTCGTTCAGCGACAGCGCCGCCCGGACATAGCCCGACCGGAAATAAATATTGGCCAGCTCGTAAAAACAGGCGTCGCAGCCGGCGTCCATAGCGATAGCTTTTTTAAACAACCTGTCTGCCGTAGCCCAGTCGTGCAGTTCGTACGCTTTCATGGCTTCGGAAAAGTAGAGTTGTTTTTTCAGCTGCTGCTCTTCGTTCAATGGCTTGACCTTTGCGGGGTCTGCCACCGGCAGCACGGCTTTCGGCGAGCAGGAAGCCAGCAATCCGCCCGCTAACAGCGCGCTCAATAAGAAGGTATAAGTGAAACTTTTCATTTTGCAAAGTTACATTTTTTTTTCGGCAAAACAGCGCACGGAAGGCGGGTAACCGGGATGATTCCGGCGCCAGCCTGCTGTCAACGGCCTATTGAAAACTGCCTACTGACCTCCGGCGCCAGCCTACTGCCCACTGCCTATTGAAAACTGCCTACTGAAAACTGCCTACTGCCGCCTTCCTTCTCCCCGCTTCCTGCGCGAGAATATCCCGGTATCGGGTCATGCACGTGTTCAACTCGGCGAGGAAGGCCTTGTTCGTGCCTTCACCTTTGACGCGCACCAGCGATTCGAGCAGGTCGAGGATGCTGCGAAACGCTTTATCCACTTCCCTGCGGATGCTCCGCATGTGAATGTCGGGGCGTTGGGCGGCTTCATCGACGCGAGCCATAAACAACTCTTCTATGTGGAGGTTGGCCTGCGCTAACGCTTCCAGCCATTCGACCAGCCCCAGCGCAGTAACCCGCACAAAATTTTCCGGCTTCACCAGCTCGCGGTGCAGGTCGGCGATGGCGGCGGTTTTTTCGTAGAAGCGCCTGCGTTCGATATTGCCATAATGTTTCAGGATACTGCCCAGCGCCTGCGCCGCCTTCCGCCTGTCCGCATCAAAGTGGTAGCGGTAGGACTTCACCTGCCCTGCGAACCCGCGATAGAGCAGCCCGCGTTCGCGGTCGCCTTTTTTCATCTCGCCGGTCAGCCAGCTCTTGCGGATGACGTCGAGCGCCGTAACTTCTTCGTCATACCACGGTTTGTAAACAGCGTACAGCGGGTCAATGCCCAATGTTTCGGCGCTGAATTGGTCGACCAGCGCATTAAAATTGCGGTGCAACTCCACGTGGGTTTCGTTCCGCAGGTGTTCATAACGGAATCGAATAAGGGTAAAAGCGGCTTTTTTCATCGTTGTTTTATTTTAAAAGTGTATAAAAATAGTAGGTAAAGGGCTTCGGTTTATTTACAACATGTGTCGCAACCGTGTTGCAAAGTTACAACTAATTTGCGACATATGTCGCAACTAAGTCGCAAAAATGTAACTGACTTACGACAGATGTCGCAACTGAGTTGTAAAAATGCAACCGACTTGCGACAGATGTCGCAATCGAGTTGTAAAAGTGCAACTGACTTGCGACAGATGTCGCAACTGAGTCGCAAAAGTGTAACTGACTTGCGACAGATGTCGCAATCGAGTTGCAAAAGCGTAACTGACTTGCGACAGATGTCGCAATCGAGTTGCAAAAGTGTAACTGACTTGCGACAGATGTTGTAGCCGATACGCAGGGCTCGGAAACGCTTTCATACCCACTTTCTATAACCCAAAGATAGTAAAATATGCCTGAATACTGAAATGGAGCGTTGAGGGGGAGGGGTCGCCGGTTGTGTGTGGAGCTGTTAGAATGCCAAAAAAACAAAAAAAAGGGAGGAGAGTTTGCAGTTAAAAAATATTGTTTTATATTTGCAGCGTTAATGATGTTCTTTGTTATTGTAGTTGGAATAATATTTCAATAGCTTTTGTTCAAGTTCCGAAAATCGGACAATTTTTGATGCACTAAGAATAAAAGCTGTTATCAACGTGAATTGATATCGGCTTGTGCATCGGGTTGTCCGACCCTTCGGAAGAGTTCGTATCCATTCACGTTTTATTTGTAGTATACTAACAAAAGCTATTAAAAAAATAAAGCGTGTACAAAAATTGTACATCCATTGGCAGTGATGAAAATATCGCGGCGAGGGGTTGTTTTGGTTGATAAAGTTTGTGTTTGGAAACAACCCCGAAGCTGCAAAAACAGAACATAGACTTATGGACATGAGAACATAGACAAAATACAGATAAACTTTAAATAGGAAACTATAACCCTTAAATTATATTATTATGAAAAAAATTTTCTTTCTTCTTACAATGCTTGCAAGCGTGGCTGCAAGCGCCACCGTAACCGTAACGCCGCTCACAACGGATTATGTTAACGGAAAAGTAACGTTCAGCGTGTCGTGGACAGGCGCGCCCGCCAATAACCGCGTGTGGGTATGGGTAGATTTGTCCCCGGGAACAAATATTTCGCCGGGAACGTTTGCAAAAGCCGTTATCAGCGCGGCTTCGGCAACGGCCGGCAGTATACTTACTGTTTCCGACAACACGCGCGGCTTTTATGTAACCGTCAACCCTTCGACCGTAACCGCTACCTTGGGCAACGCGCCTAATGCACCTGAACAATTCAGCTGGTGCGCCTACGGCAGCGATTACCCGCCGAATTTTACTTATGTCGACGGCGTGTTTATCCTCAAGGGTACGCCGCCATTCGAGATAAAGGCCGCCAACGGGAATACGCAAACGACTTCCAAAACCACATTGCCTGTTCCCGAATTGGCCTTAATTCCCCATTCCATGACCGATGAAACAGGTTGTCCCGGCGTTGTAAAATACCCCGGCTGCAATTTGAATAGTTTGAATTTAGGTACGGTGTCTTTTAGTTCGTCCGCCATTTATAAAATCGGGGCGCAAACCTGGTCAAGCCCTGTAGTGGCTACCAATTGTAATAAATCCGCCTACAATGGAGGAAGCGCCGGGGATTATGCCGCCGATTGCCGGAACAATCCGGGATATTCCGGGCATTTGTTCAGTGTATGCGCCGTCATCCGGTATGCAGCGCAATTATGCCCGGGCGAGTGGCGCGTGCCGACCGTTTCCGAATTGTCTGCTTTGTGGACTGCTGCCGGCGCGCCGTTGTGTAATAGTAATATTGAAACCTGTAATAAGCCTGCTGCACTTACTTACCTGCAAAATAACTGGGCACTCGAACTGAGCGGGATGGTATTGCCGAATGGTAGTTTATTTAATACCGGCGCGAATGCCTGCTATATATCATCAACCGCAGATCATGGGAAAGATTGGTGGGGTATAATATTTGGACTTGGGAACTGGTATTACAATCCCTGGAATGGCGGCGGGACCGATGAGTCCGGAACCACCTTACGTTGCATAAAGTAGCTTGTCTGTTTTTAAAATATGTAACCTATGGAGTAAATACTGCTTTAGATTTGGAAGCCGATGCGTTCTTTGCTTACTTACAGACAGGCGGGGGGATATTGAATATTGTCAAATCCGCCGCCGAATATGTCAAGGCCTCTGTTTCCAATGCTACCAAAGCAGGGATGAAAACGGGCGAATGGGTTGTGAGAGGATGGCATTAAACACCCTTATAAACGGGGGTAATACCCGTTTTTTTACACTAATTAAGCGAGTCCGGGTGAAATAAGACCTGTTTGTTAGACAAGTTCGTTTTTCCTCCTTTTCCGAAAAGAATGTAAATAAATAATACAAGAAGAATAACGCTCATGGGTTTAATATTTATAACCAAAGATAATAAAAAGTTTTTGAATACCAAAACGGCAAATTTAACGGCTACCGACCAAATGAGCGAAACGCTCGAAAAGGCCGGACAAAAGTTAGCAGGATTTCAGAAAAAGCTCGCCGAAAAGGGTGCCGAAGCCTCCCGTATAGGCGGGCGCTTTATGACGATGGGCAACCAGACAGGCGTGGGGATGTTGTATATTGTCAAAACCGCCGCCGAATATGCCAAGACCACTGTTACCAACGCTACCAAAGCAGAGATGAAAACGGACGAATGGATTGTGAGGGGATTGCATTCTTTGAAATTTTGTGGTGGCTTTGAACCGGCCGTTCCTTAAATACTACGAAAAAGTAGTTGTGACTTGATTGCATTCTTTGAAATTTTGTGGTAGCTTTGAACGGCGCGCTCATCGGGGCGGCGCACTCGGTGGTTGTGATTTGATTGCATTCTTTGAAATTTTGTGGTAGCTTTGAACAGAAGAGGAAAAAATACAGCTCGAGATGCTGTTGTGACTTGATTGCATTCTTTGAAATTTTGTGGTAGCTTTGAACGCCTGCTGCAACGCTACGCCGGCGGATTCAGTTGTGACTTGATTGCATTCTTTGAAATTTTGTGGTAGCTTTGAACCACTGATGAAAGGAACCGCCATACAACTGAGTTGTGACTTGATTGCATTCTTTGAAATTTTGTGGTAGCTTTGAACCCTATCCGATGGAGTTGATTATGCCATGTAGTTGTGACTTGATTGCATTCTTTGAAATTTTGTGGTAGCTTTGAACACAGGCAGGCCTGCCGGGTAGTCCGGATGGGTTGTGACTTGATTGCATTCTTTGAAATTTTGTGGTAGCTTTGAACCTATTGAATGCCATCCCCAAGACGAATTAGTTGTGACTTGATTGCATTCTTTGAAATTTTGTGGTAGCTTTGAACGAACTGGGCGCCATCCCGCAACCGAAACCTGTTGTGACTTGATTGCATTCTTTGAAATTTTGTGGTAGCTTTGAACATAATAAATTTGGGAAAGTACTTGTTTACGGTTGTGACTTGATTGCATTCTTTGAAATTTTGTGGTAGCTTTGAACACATGGCACACTATTAGGCGGTGGGCAAAGTTGTGACTTGATTGCATTCTTTGAAATTTTGTGGTAGCTTTGAACCGCAGGCACGAAGGTAGTTGTAGGAGAGGTGTTGTGACTTGATTGCATTCTTTGAAATTTTGTGGTAGCTTTGAACCCGGTGGTGCTGTTATAGACTATGCCGCCAGTTGTGACTTGATTGCATTCTTTGAAATTTTGTGGTAGCTTTGAACAAAATTGCATGCTAAGTCATTAAAGCAGCAGTTGTGACTTGATTGCATTCTTTGAAATTTTGTGGTAGCTTTGAACTCTTTCAGTTCCGGGTGCTGCCTTCCGCCTGTTGTGACTTGATTGCATTCTTTGAAATTTTGTGGTAGCTTTGAACACGTTCGAACAGCCGGAACTTTTAAAACTGGTTGTGACTTGATTGCATTCTTTGAAATTTTGTGGTAGCTTTGAACAAGTTGAAGCCGAATATCGGGAGTCCGTAGTTGTGACTTGATTGCATTCTTTGAAATTTTGTGGTAGCTTTGAACATACATCCGCCGTAGTGTTTACTGCACTTCGTTGTGACTTGATTGCATTCTTTGAAATTTTGTGGTAGCTTTGAACATTTAGAATTCGACCATATCATACCCGTGTGTTGTGACTTGATTGCATTCTTTGAAATTTTGTGGTAGCTTTGAAC
>JAITSM010000212.1 GCA_031287815.1 Prevotellaceae bacterium | reverse complement strand
TATGGCTAAAGCCCATCTGAGAAGAAGCCTCTTTAGACCGTCGGCTAAAGCCGACGGCAATAGAACTAGCGTTTATACACCACTTAATATAAAGTAGTCATCCGTCAAAGATACTGACTTAAGTTGTGTATAAACGGTAGCCTAAAGGCGAGGGGAGCGGTTGGCGCTTGTTGTAAACTGCCTGCGGCAAAGGACGCACTGCCGACTGCCGACCGTAAACTGCCTATTGAACTTTGCGTGGCGCAACCTGCCGCTAACAGCAACAAGCCTGCAAGAAGAAAGAAATTTTTTTTCATACTATTATTATTTATGGTTTCATGTTTAAAGTTCCGGTGCCAGCCAATTTATAACTCATGCGAATCAGTAGTTAAGTATAAGATAAATAAAGGCGGTGGCGATTTTACCCATCAAGTGCACTAAAAGTCCGGCGGTAGACCTGACTTTACTTGCCCGTTGAATCGTTGTTTTTTCAATCAACCAATTAAAAAAAGATTCAATCGGTTGGCGCACCTGACCTGAAAACAGGTATATTGTTAATATTTCCTGGTCGGTAAATACAAGTTTTCGAATTATTACGGTATCTTTAACAATAATATTTTAATTCTGAATCGTACATATTACAGATATACCTATACATCTTTATTAGTATTAGTTCTTTTCTCTGGGGAATCATAACGGAAAAATAGGTGGTAATATTCTCCTAATTTAACGATTCCCGGAGAATTGAACTATTTCTTGTTTACATTAACTCCACTCGCTTCCCCGATTCTTTAAATATCCAACTTCTGATTCGCATACTTCATACTTCATACCTCCAACTCCCTACTTCGAAAAAATTCTTAACTTCGCGGCGATGAAATTCACAACTGTTCTGCGGCATTTTTTCGGGTTGTTGTATCCTAAGCTTTGCGAGGCTTGCGAGGGCGCGCTGAGCGGGAAGGAAAATATCTGCTGCCTGTCGTGCCTGTATCATTTACCGCGTACCAACTATTGGAAAGAGCCGGGTAATCCTTTGGAGCATCTCTTTTGGGGGCGCGTGCCGGTGGAGCATGCGTGCGCTTTGTTTTTCTTCGGCAAAGGCAGCCGCTACCGTAAATTGATACATAAGTTAAAATATAAGGGCAAGCGGGAAATCGGCGTAGAACTTGGGCGGCTGCTGGGAAGGGAATTGAAAAACGCGCCGCTTTACCAGTGTGTAGATACCATTATCCCGGTGCCGCTGCATCCGAAAAGGCTGCGCCGGCGCGGCTATAATCAAAGCGAAGAGATAGCCGCCGGCATTGCGCAGGTAACGGGTTGGGAGGTGAATACTTCGTCGCTGTCCCGCACGCGGTTTACCGAAACGCAAACGCGCAAATCCCGGCAGGAGCGTTGGGAAAACGTGTCTGGAGCATTCGCGCTGCAAGATGCCGCTGCGCTGGCAAACCGGCACGTGCTGCTGGTCGATGATGTGCTGACCACCGGCGCCACGCTGGAGGCCTGTATCCTGCAACTGCAAAAGGCGAAAAACTGTAAGGTGAGTGTGGCGGCACTGGCGTGTACGAAGAAAACGGCGGCGCCGGTGGTAACGCCGCTAATGCCTGCGCCTGCCGACAGCGACCGACGCCCATGAAATAAAGCCTAGCAGAATCATCATGACCGCCTGTGTTTCGTGGGAGATGGTGGCGAACACTACGCCGTGGTTTTGCGGGACGCCGTAAATGGCAAGCAAAGTAAGGGAAATAAACCAGTGGTAGGCGCCCATTCCGCCCTGCACCGGCGCAACCCATCCCAGCCCGCCGACCACCATCAGGAACAGCGCATCGACGGCGGTAAGCATTTGCGTTTCGGGCATGGCCTTCATCACGGTGAAAGCCTGCAGCCAGTAAGCGACCCATAACAGTACGGTGTAGAGCAGGAATTTTCCGCGCTGTTGCAGGCGGAATCCGGCGCGGAGGCCGTCGCACAGGCCTGCGCCTATTTTTTTTAGTTTAACGGCGAATGTTTGCCGTTCGATTTTTTTCCGGAAAATAATCGCAGCGATTATCCCCAGCGCCATGCCGCCGGCGATGCCGTACAAAACAGTATGGTTCCCGCCGGCCAGTCGTTCCGCAAAGGGTTGCCACAGGTGGATGTGAAGGAAATTACCGAATATTTCGAGCCGGAAAAGCACTACGGCAACCATAATCAACAGTAGGCACACCATGTCGAAAGCCCGCTCCATTACTACCGTTCCCAGGGATGATTCAAAAGGGATTTTCTCTGTTCTTTGTAATGCGCCGCAACGCACGATTTCCCCCATGCGGGGCAGCGCAAAGTTGGCAAGGTAGGTAAGCATCACGGCGTCGTAGGTGTTCCTGAACGACGGGCGGTAGCCCAGCGGCTGGATAATGAATTGCCAGCGGCGCGCGCGAAAAACAAAGGCAGCAAAGCCGGTGAGCATGGAGGCGGCAATCCACCGGTAGTCGGCGTCCCTTAAGCCGTCCAGGAGTTCGCGGAACGAGATGTCCTTGAAGGAAAAATATAACAACGCCGCCGTAATCGATAGAAACAACAGGTATTTGCCAACCGTGGTGATTATTTTTTTCTTCGTCGCCATGAATGAAAAACGTGTGGAAGCCTGCGTTATTGTTGGGGGTGCACGATTTTATTTGTCCGTGAATCGGGCAAAACGATTGCCGGCGTGAAATCCCGCGCTTCTTCGGGCGTCATGGAAGCGTAAGCCATGATGATAAGTAAATGCCCGGGGGCGGTCTTGTGTGCCGCCGCCCCGTTGATGCCGATTTTCCCGCTGCCGCGTTCGCCTTTCAGCACGTAGGTGTCGAAGCGTTCGCCGTTGTTGATATCGGCGACGGTTACTTTTTCGTGCGCCACCAAATTGGCCGCATCCATTAAATCTTCATCAATGGTGATGCTGCCGACGTAATGCAGGTTGGCTTCCGTAACCACCGCGCGGTGTATTTTTGATTTTAATAATTCGATTTGCATAATTAAAAAGGGTTAAAGTTTGAGGTTTAAGGTTGGCTTGCGCCTGCGTATGCTAATTTTTAGTTTTTAACTTTTAGTTTAACGCTATGTTGTCGATCAAGCGGACGGGGCGCGCGTATACCGCCGCAAACAGGCGGGCATGCGCCGCGTCGCTCCACTGCTTTATGGGTTGCAGGGTTTTTTCATCGGCAATTTCTATGTATTCTACTTCCAGCTCGCTGTCGGCGTTAATGGCGCCGGCAGCCCATTGTTTCACTTCCGCCACCGGCAGGGTTTTGGCTTTTTCTTTTGCCTGCATCAGCGTAGCGGCAATGAGCGGCGCGTGTTCCCGCTGTTTTTTCGACAATAATGCATTGCGCGAACTCATCGCCAACCCGTCGTCTTCGCGTACTACCGGGCAACCGACAATGACGGGCTTTTCCTCCAATTGCGCCACCAGTGCGCGGATAATTGCCAATTGCTGGAAATCCTTTTCCCCGAAGAAAGCATAATCAGGCTGTGTGATGGCAAACAGGCGGCTCACCACCTGCGCCACGCCGTTGAAATGGCCGGGGCGGAACTTCCCTTCCATCACATTTTCCAGGTCGCCGAAATGGAATACGCGCGTATCCGGCTCGGGGTAAATTTCTTTTTCACCGGGCGCAAACAATATATTTGCGCCGTTGTTTTGCAGCAATACGCTGTCGCTTTTCAACGTTCGCGGATAGTTATGTAAATCGTCGGGATTATTGAATTGCGTGGGATTGACGAACACCGTCGCCACCGTAAACGCGCACTGTGTTTTGCAAGCTTGTACCAGCGAAAGGTGCCCGGCATGCAACGCGCCCATGGTCGGCACCAGCCCGATGGTTTTGTTCTGCCTGCGCGCCAGCTGCAACAGCTGCCGGAGCTCCGAAACGGTATGAATGATAAACATAGTAAATGTTTAAAACAGGGTTGCAAAGATAGGAAAAAATTATGAAGTAGGAGGGATGAGGTATTCTTAACCCAGGGTCGACGCATGTAGATTTTGATAAGTTCTAAGAGGAACTCTTTGCTCCACTTTTTTTAGTTGAAAATGGGCTGGCGCCAGCCTACTTTTAACTTTTAACTTTTAACTTTTAGTTTTTAACTTATTTGCTATTTTCAAAATTCTTTCTACCTTTGCACCCGACATTACGATCTTTTACATTTTAGGTGCTTTTATTCTATTCTTGAAATCTCGAAAATTTCAGACTCTAAAGGATAAAAGCAAAACTCCACGAGAGAGAAACGTGAATTTTTGCTTATTTTAGAGTCAGGTATTCGAGAACCTCAAGAATAATAAGTCAAAGTTCACGTTTCGCATTTATCCCCAAACCGCTCAGAAAAGAGCAATCCCACAACAAGACAGAACTAATAAAAGTTGCCGAAATGCGAAAGCGTAACGCCGGAAACTTGAAACAATAAATTTATGAAAAAAATTTTCTTCCCCCTGTTATTTTTCCCCCTTTGGGGGTTGGGGGGCTTGTCTGCGCAAGTAACCGTTTCCAATATGGCAACGGACTATCCCGCCAGCAAAATTTCCTTCACCCTCACGTGGACGGCGCAGCCGTACAACGACCAAATCTGGATGATTGTGGATTATATTAAAGTACAAAACGCCTCCACAGCGGGCAATACATGGAAGCGCGCCCTTGCTACGGCGGTAGCCAGGAACGCCGGCACAGGCAGCGCAGCCACCGTTACCGGGCAGCGCGGCTTTTGGCTTAATACTTCCGGCAGCAGCGGCAGCGCAAACGTTACGGCCACCCTGAGCCTCGACGCCGGCGTGCAGCAATTCAACTGGTGCGCCTATGCCTTGAATTACCCGCCCAAAGCGGAGTGGCAGTCCGATGGCAGTTACAAATTAAC
>JAITSM010000206.1 GCA_031287815.1 Prevotellaceae bacterium | reverse complement strand
ATAATACTCAACGGCTTATGTGCCGCTTCCAAAGCGGTAGCCGCTGTTTGATAGTCGGCCAGCTTCGTAACGCCTCCCGTGAAGATGCCCGCCTGGCGTATGGCGCCTCCGGCGTAATTTTGTAACACCTTTACCTCGTCCCCGGTAACTTCGCCGGTGAGTTTTACGGCAAGGTAAAGCGTGCCGGAAGGAGACAGGCGAAAGAACTCTTTAACGTGGTAGTCTATCGCATTCTTTGCATAGTCTGCACTGCCGGCAGGATCCGCCACCGGCGTAATGCCGAAGGTGCCTTGTAGCTGCTCGTAGTAGCTTACCTTCGCAAGATAGAGCGTTACATCCCCCGCCGTTACCGGATCAAAAGCGGGGAAGACAGCCGAAGTCGCCTTTCCGTTAAGCGACATCATCAAGCCGCTAATAGGGTCTTCATTGGCGGCGGGTCTGCCCATTCCGCCGGTTTGCTTTTGAAAAATAATGTCATTTAATCCTGCCATATTATTCATTTATTGAGTGGCGCTTCGCTTTGTGCCGTGTGTTAAACAGCCTGCCGTCCTGCGTTTGCCACATATTTTTTTCCTTGTTATAAAGAACAGGGGGCGTATCCCCTGTCACTTCCTTGTTATCCGGCTCCACAACGGGCAATACGCTGCCCGAAGTATCATTGCCGCTGCTTTTTTTTTGCTTTGTCGTCATAGCCTCTAACTCGCCGGAGTCGCCTGATAGAGTAATACTACGCCCTTTTTGTCGTTGCGGGTGTATAAGCCGCCAGCGCGAACCGTGGCCGAAAGGATGTCGCCAAAAGCGATAGCGTCCTTTTCGTTCTCATTCACCTCTGTATCCCCAAGCGCGCGGCTCACAAAACTGTCGCTCCACGCAAAACCGGCAGCGGCGTCGGTAGCGGTAGTAGCCGTCAGTGCTTTGATGGCACCCGCGGCGGAAGCTCGCGCTACCGTTGAACGCATGTACATATCGAAGCCGTAAATCTGTCCAATAACACCGGTAGCAGCACTGGCCGTCGCCAAAAAGGCGTTAGCTTCGGTATCGGTCAGGTCGCTGAGCAGTTGGCCATACATTTCAGCGTCCAGCATCAGGCAGCGGCCCTTCTGTGGAATATCCCACTTGTCAAATTGTGAACGCAAAGCGCGAATGTCCGTCTTGCACACCGCCAGGCGGCTACCTGTCCCGGCCGGAATATGAGCGGCCACCTCTTTGCCGGAAGTGGCAATAATAGTGGTGCCTGCAGCCGGAATCCACTTATAAATTAAATCCTTATAGACATTGTCGGAAAGCGCTGCCTTTAAACTGCGCAATACGCTCTCGCGCTTGTCGTAGGACAACTCCACGCTTTCGGGATTTTCTATAAGCACGGGGCCGGCGAAGTAAGTTTCGATGTTATACGTCAAATCGGTGTCGGTTCTTCCTGTTAAATTCGTCAGGTTTTGCAACGCCGAAGCGCGTGTTTTGGTTACACTCGGCGGCGCTCCGGCGCCGGGTATGTGTACGGTTTTCCCGTCTATAAATGCGGAATGATTAACCGACCGCGCGGCGAAGGTATTGTCCGCGAACAACCCCTCTATGATGGAATTAATCCAAATTTCTTTTTGTAAAGCCATATCGTTTTATTTTAAATTTTGTTTTTAACGGCAAAGTCCCATACTTTTTTGGTACTTCCCTTTTTCCAGCACACTTGTACGCCAAGTGCAGGTGAAGAAACATACCTTACTGCATTGCCGCGTTTGATAGCCCGCTCTAAACTTTGCATACCGGCCTATTTTTTAAATTTCATATCGTACAACTGTTTGTACGTTTCCGGATCCTCAGCCTTGAGCGATGCAAGCATCCCCGACTTGTCGAGTTCGTCCCATGTTTTCCCCTCGTATTTCGAGGCCACACCCTTTGCGTTCAACTTCCCTGCGACAGGTGTAACGCCCTGCATCTTTGCAAGGATTTTTTTCACACCTTCATAGTCCTTTTCGGCAAGGGCCGTATAGGTGTCCTTTTCGTCTGCGCCGATCCTTTTTTCGGAAACAGCCTGATCTATCAGCGTGGTTACTTTCTCTTTTTCAAATCCGGTAACTTTCGTTTGTAATTCCGCAATCTTCGCATCCTTGAGCGCGACTGCCTGCTGCACAGCCTCTGCCGTCGCACCATTTTGCAGGCCAAGCGAGGTCAGCGTTTGTGCTGTCAATTCAAATTTTTCCATGTTTTTTTCACTGTTTTTATTAAAAAAATTAAGTTTAATCACGTCTAATGTGGTGGGCTCGCTGTTTTCGTTATACAACACAACAGCCCCCGCATCGCTCGGAACGGCCACAATACTTGCCTCTAAAAGTTCCGCTTCAGTAGCCACCAGCCCCTGGTCGGTTTCCACCATTTTTTTAATGCGGATACCTACCGAACAGCCTTTCAGGTATCCCTTCTCAACCTTCCGGGATATCTCTTTGCCGAGCGAATCTTCCATATCAAATCCTGCCTCCGCCAATAGCTTGTTGTCCTCAACCCGCGTATTGCTCCAACAACCTATAATGTTTTCGCCTTTGTGATTGAAGAGCATGACGGGATTCGACTCGAACCGGTCGAGACTTAGTCCGCCCAGTTCAATCCTGAAGCCGTAACTGTTTTGGCTCGCTCCGTCTGACAGAATGAATGTTTTTCCCATCTAATATTTTTTTGTTTTTGAAAAGATTTTCAGCAAAGCTACACGCACGCCTTTTTTACAACAAAAAGTACTATCATTTTGATAGTACTTTTTTTATCGCGCGCGCAGGAGTGTTACCTTCGCCCCATTAATCACCATGTATGGCAACAAAAAAGGAGCTCGAAGAGAAAAAAAAGATCGCCCGCGAATACTACATGCGGGGAAAGCTACAAAAAGAAATAGCCAAAAGCGTTGGCGTTTCGGAACAAACCGTATCCAAGTGGGTAGAACAGGGACGGTGGGCAACCATCCGCGCCGGCGTAAGTATCACCCGCCCCGAATTAGTCAATAAGGCGCTGGGTGCGGTTAATAAACTGCTCGATCAAATTTATGAATCGCAGGACCCCGAACTGATTTGCAAACTGCCCGACCAGCTCGCCAAGTTTGCCAGCTTTATCGACAAACTGGATAAGCAGGCAAATGTGGTCAGCACCATAGACGTATTCATCGCCTTTAGCAAATGGATACAGCACCGGGCGAGTTTCGACCCTGAAATAACGCCTGAGTTTATCAGCGCACTGAATAAATATCAGGATTTGTATATTAAAGAATCTATGTCGAAATAAGACTTGCTGCATGAAAAGGCAACGTATTATACAGGACTTCGACGACGCACTGAACACAATCAGCCGCGAAAGTAACAACCGGTATTTCGCTGCGTTAAAACACTGGGACAATCATATTAAAAATGGCAACACAGGCGGAAATAAAAAAGTACTTGCAGCGATGGGACAATCACTGTAACACGGTAACACATTCCACTGTGGTCAGCGATTCGGAAACAGAGGCGCAAAAACGCTCGCGTATTAAAAAGTTGCGCGACGATTACGGCGCCTTTGTGACATATTATTTCCCGCACTGGTGCACCGACAAAACCACCGGCAACATTGTCCCCTCTGCCAAATTCCACATCGACGCGGCAAAAAAGATAAAAGAAAACCAAAACCTTAACGCTGTATTCAAATGGGCGCGCGGGCATGCCAAATCTACCCACATGGACGTGTTTATCCCCATGTGGCTCATGTGCCAAGAGCAGCGCCTCATTAATGTAATGGTGCTAGTGGGAAAATCACAGGACAATGCCTGTACCCTGCTGGCAGACATTCAGGCGGAATTACAGTTTAACCAGCGCTACACAGCCGACTTCGGCAAACAGTATGATTTCGGGCACTGGCTGGATGGTGAATTTGTCACCCAGTCCGGTGTGGCCTTTTTTGCGCGTGGCCGCGGACAGTCGCCGCGCGGGCTGCGATATCGGGACGCCCGCCCGGACTATATCGTCATTGATGACCTGGACGACGACGAGCTTTGCCTTAATGAGGATCGCGTAAAAAAACTTACAAAATGGGTGCAGGAAGCCCTTTTTGGATGTTTCGGCGCGCAGGGAGGACGTTTCATAATGGTTGGCAACCTCATTTCTCAATGCAGCGTACTTGCCAATATCGCTGCCATCGCGGATACCTATGTTACACAGGTGAACGTTCGCGACAAGTCCGGCAGGCCCTCATGGCCCGAACTCTGGACAGAGGAACGCATAAAAAAGTACGAAACGTTTATGAGTTATGCCTCCTTCCAAAAAGAATACATGAATAATCCCATTCAGGAGGGGGCCGTATTTACAGAAATGCGATGGGGGAAAATTCCCACGTTAAAGAAATTCCGCTTCCTGTGCTGTTATGGCGACCCCTCGCCAAGCAACAACAAAAATAAGCAAAACAGCATGAAGGCCGCCTGGCTGGTGGGTATGCTTGACGGTATATACTACGTCATCGACGGGCGTGTACTAAGGGCCACTAACGCTGAATTCGTAGATTGGTTTTACGACATCAATGCCGCAGTACCGGAAGGTGTACAGGTGTACAATCTCGTTGAAAACAACACCCTGCAAGACCCATTCTATCAGCAGGTATTTATTCCGCTGTTTATTGAACGGGCAAAACAGGGGAAAGCGATCCACGTTTCCCCGGATGAGCGCAAAAAGCCCGATAAATTCAGCCGTATCGAAGGCAACCTCGAACCACTTAACCGGCAAGGGCGCCTAATCCTGAATGCCGATAAAAAGGACGACCCCCACTTCAAACGCCTCGAAGAACAGTTTTTGCTGCTCACGCCCCGCCTGTCGGCCCCTGCCGACGGCGCGGACTGCACAGAAGGGGCTGTATGGTGGCTGACACGAAAAGGAGGGGCGCTTGCCGCAGGAGCCATGCAGGTTCATCACCGGCCCGCCAACAAAAACAGGATTTAATAACAAAATAGACTTATATGTACCTAAATGTTAATGACCTCAAAAAAGGAACCAGGGGCGAAGTGCTCGACACCATAACCCGCTCCAGCGCGGAGGTGATCGACCAGGCCATCGAAGATGCGCAGGCGGAAGTGGAAAGCCGCCTGTCGGCGCGATATGATATCGCTAAGGAGTTGCAAAAAACGGCAGAAAGCCCGGATCGGGTCACTATGGTCGTAAAACTTATTCGCGACATAGCGCTTTACAACTGCTTTTCATTTTCCGCACCCGTGAACATGCCCGAAAGCCGGGTAAAGGCATACGACAACGCGATCAAGTTCCTGCGCGACGCCCAGGCAGAGAAAGCCAATATTATCGGCCTGAGCCGCCTTAATACTAATGCCGACGGCACAACCTCAAGTTCATACGTTGCCTTCGGGGGTAATGAGAAACGCAATAACTATAT
>JAITSM010000054.1 GCA_031287815.1 Prevotellaceae bacterium | reverse complement strand
GGTTATTCCGGAACTCCCTACTGCTAATAATTAACATAACTTATAAATTTTAATCGTGTACCATTTCGGTACAAAGATACGGTTTTTTTTAGAATCCCAACCCCTCAACTATAAATATTGTCGGTATTCCACACGCACTCCCTGTCAAGCGCCATAGCGTCCACTCGTTTTGTGTACCACCCCTTGCGCTTTAATTCGTCTTTCAAGGCGGAGGTCATCATCATCGGGTCGCCTTTCCAGTCCGTCATTATCCAATACTTCCGGCGGGTTTGTTTCGACGCGCCGCTATTTTTGTGAGTTGTGACTTGATTGCATTCTTTGAAATTTTGTGGTAGCTTTGAATCTTTATGCCTCCGAAAGGGGGCGTTTTTAATTCAGACTTTTATAACGTGGAAGCTAAAAAATGTTTTTAGCCCTGAAAGGATAATTAAATTTTTTACTACCTTTGTGTAGTTTTTATTATGTAATAAATTAAAGTGTGTGCCGAAATGTGTGCCCATAGAAAATTAAAAAATAATAAGCGTTTATGGCCTACATACTTAACAAGGGCTAAGGATTAGATTCCGGTTCTGAAAGTCGGGGGTTTGAATCCCTCCGGGGTCACGAAACAAGTAAATTATCATGAATAAACATTTACTTTTCATCATCGCAGGAAGCCTGCTTTCCTTTTTGTCCTTGCCGGCAGGAGCGCAGGAAAGCAACTTGCTGCATTTTATGAATACCACGCCGCAAGCGTTGCGCAGCAATCCTGCCAATTTCCCGGATTCCATGGAAATGTATTTCGGCGTTCCGTTTTTAGCGAATATCGGCGTGGGGGCGGGAAGCCCGCTATCTTGGTCAGATATTTTTATTCACCGCCGCGATTCCTTGTTCTTCAACCGCAACCTCGCCAACCTCCTGTCGGACGACAGCCGCATTTTTGCAGATTTTAATTACGACATTTTCACTTACGGGCAACGTTTCAATAACAAACATTATATTACCGCAGGCCTTACCGTCAAAGGCTATGGAGAAGCCGGGCTGCCAAAAGATATTGTGCGTTTCCTGATTAACGGCAATGCGGCGTTTACCCAAAAACCGCTGACGCTGGATGCTTCGTTTTTCGGCATTACTTACGGTGAACTGTCATTCGGCTACGGCTACCACGCCAATAAAAGCTGGACGTTCAGCGGGCGCGTAAAGTTACTGGGCGGCGTGGCGAGCGCCTATAGCGAATCGTTAAAAGCTACTTTGGCAACAAATCCCGAAACCTACAACCTGACGGGAACAACGGACATTGTGTTCAAAACGGCGCATGGGAACGTCTTTGACAATATCGGGCTGGGCGTTGATGCCGGCATATATCTCAAAACGCCGCTGAAAGGGCTGGAACTGGGATTGAGCTTTATCGACTGGGGTTTTATCCGCTGGAATGCCAACGTTACCGAACACCGGGGGGTGAAAAACAACCAGTCCGTTTCGTTCTCGGGCATTTCCGATATTTCTTCCGGCAGCGACGTGATGGCCACTTTCCTCGATACATTGAAAAACCAGTTCGATTTGGAAGAACGCGACAGCGAATCATTCCGCACTTTATTACCCGGCCGCCTCTTCTTCTCGGCGTCCTATAACGTCTCGCCGGACGACCGGATAGGCCTTTTATTCCGCACAGACGCCCTGCAACACTTTACCCGCAGCGGCGTAACCATAATGTATAACCGGTTAATCGGCCGCTGGCTTTCGGCGTCGATAGGCAATAATTTCATCTTTGGCTTGGGCGCATTCAATCCAAGCATTGCTATGAACTTTAGCGTATCCACCTTCCAATTTTATATCGCTATAGAAAATTTCCGCTCGTTCTACCTGCGCGACATGGACGGTATCAGGATGCAACTCGGTATGTCCATTGCCTTATATTAGTCATTCTACACTATGCTGGATACGCTATTCAACTATCCCTACCTGCCTTTCTTAGTATTTTTCGCCCGCATCTGCGATGTTACACTGGGAACACTGCGCATTATTTTTATATCCAAAGGCAAAAAATACCTTGCGCCGCTGGTGGGGTTCCTTGAAGTGTTTATCTGGATTGTGGTCATCAGCCGCATTCTTGAAGCGTCGAGCGACTTGGTATGTTACGTAGCCTACGCCGGAGGATACGCCGCCGGGAGTTTTATCGGGATGCACGTCGAAGAACGGCTGGCTATCGGAACGCTGCTGATTAGCGTATTTACCAAAAAAGACGGAAAACCGCTGGTCGCGCAGCTAAACCACGCCGGCTATGGCGCCACTATCAACAAAGGCGAAGGAATGGAAGGCGAAGTCAGCGTAGTGCAGACGGTAGTCAACCGGAAAAAATCGGACAGGGTGTTGCAAATCATCACGCAGTTCGACCCGAAAGTATTTTATGTGGTGTCCGACGTACGGATGGTACAACACGGCATTTTCCCAAGCGAAGCCGGCTTCCTGCGCCGCTGGAGAGTGGGAAAGTGAGTTAAAAACTAAAAGTTAAAAACTAAAAACTAAAAGTTAAAAGTTGAGATAACCCCAATTACCCCCAGCCAACTTTAAAATCAAATCAAATTATAAATACGATGAAGAGAATTTGCTGTTTTTTACTTGCCGGATTACTGTCCGGCGAGTCATTCGTGTCCTGCTTTGATGCAAAGGATTTCGACCTGGACAAACTAAACTACGACAACCTGCAACCGCAATTTCATTTGCCCTTGCTGTCGGATACCTTATATATATCCGACGCTTTCGATGGAGACAACCTCGAGTTTTCCGGCGGGCAGGGATACTTAGTGTTCGACGCCGGCCACATCGAAATGCCGGAAGTAACCGATATTTTTACGCTGGACAACCAGAACGTGTCGCTGGATATCGGTTTACCCTTGCCGAACGGCGTCGCTATTCCGGCAGGCGTCCCGTTTCCCGAATGGGACTATTCCAGTACCGTTACCGGCGATATTGATTTTAATTCGCCAGACATCGCGCCGAAAAGCATTACTTTCGCCTCCGGCACCTTGAGGCTAAACAACACGAAGCGTTTCCCCGGCGGCACGCTGACGGTGAAAATAACCAACCTGAAAAAGGGAACAACGCCCTTTTCCGCCAACATCAACGTAACGGCTACCGGCGCAAATGCCCCCATATCTTTAGCCGGCTACTCCTTGACGGTGGGCAATGACAAACAACTGGACATCGAGTACACGTACCGTACCGGCGGATTTACTACCTCGTCCGCTATTAACAGCATCGAGTTAGGTTTTGATATAAACATTTCCAATATCAGCATCAGCGAGGCGCGCGGCTACTTTGGAAAGCATACGGAATATGCCAGGCAAACCATCGACATCGGCGATTTTAACGACATCAACGGCTCCTGGGAGCTGAAAGAGGCGTCCATTGCGCTGGAAATACAAAACTCCATCCAACTGCCCCTGCGCGTAGTCATCGACACGGTCCGGTCGTATACCTCTACCGCTTCGGGCGCACGGCCGGCGGAGGAAAAAGTCCGGATAGACAGCCTGGACTTGGGCAATACCGGCCTTACGCAGGATACCCTGGCCATTCCGGGAGAACTCCTCAGCGTGCTGCCGAAAAAAATGGACGTGGTAGTAAAAATACAGTCGAACCCCAACGGAAAAACTTCCCAGGATAATATTATCAGCAGCGCAGGCAGCGCGTCGGCAAGCGCAAAGGTGCTGGTGCCGCTAAAAATAAAAGGCGTAAATATTACCCTGAAAGACACCCTTGATTTCGACGTGTCCGACATTTCGTTCAATAACCTGAAACTGCTGCTGAATGTGAAGAACAGCCTACCCTTTGGCGTAGAGCTCCAATGCACCCTCCTGAAAAAAGACACGAAAGAATCGCTGGGCGAACTTTTCAATGCCCCTGTCGTTATTCCCGCCGGCAACACCACGCCCGCCGGCAATGGCGAAAGCAACGTTACCTCGCCTTCCGATACGCACAAATTTATTGAAGTCAGTAACAGCATGGCGAAAAAAATGAAAGACGCCGGCCGCATCACCGTTTCCTTCACCGTTAAAACCAATGACGCCAACAACTACGTCCGCATCACGGACAAGGACAACGTATCGCTGAAAATAGGCGTCAGCGCAAACATCAACGCAGGAGACATATTATAATGGAGAATGGAAAATTGAGAATGAAGGATACAGGCGTCAGCCACCTAATCACCTAATCCCTTAATCACCTAATCACAACAATTAGTCACATTAAACAATTAGTCACATTAAACAATTAGTCACATTAAAAAAATGAAATACATTTATACCTTTTTAATAGCAATTATTCTCGGGGCATCGTTCAATCAGGCGGCGGCACAGGAAAGCGCCCTCATGAGCTTTATGCGCCAATCGCCGCAGGCATTGCGCACCAACCCCGCCGGGCTGTCCGATTCAGTACGGTGGTTTATGGGAATTCCGTTTCTTTTTTCCCATCTGGGGGTAGACCTCGACGCAGGCATTGCCTACGGCGACGTGATCCGGCGAAATGCCGACAATTCGTTGCAAATAAATCCCAAGTTTGCCGACAAGATTGCCGATGCACGCACCCTGTTCCATTTTAATTACGAACTGCTTTCTTTCGGCTTCCGTTTCCAGAAAAAACACATGATTACCTTTTCAACGGCGGTGGTGGCCGATGCCAGCTTCCTGCTGCCCGGCGAACTGGCGACGCTGATTGTAAAAGGCAACACGCCCGGACAGCCCCTCTCCATCACGTCGGAAATAAACGCGGCGGCGTATGTGGAAACGGCGCTCGGCTATTCTTTTGCTGTCAACAAAAACTGGAAAGCGGGGCTGCGGGTGAAATACCTGCAGGGCGGCGTCAATATCTTCGGAAAAAACCTCCGCGCCACCATCGCTACCGACCCCGACGATTATAAAATGACCCTCACCTCCGACGCGCAGGCGAACATGGCCTACGTGGACGGGCTGGAAACGGCGATGGACAATTCCGGCGTGGCTTTCGATGCGGGCATTTACTACAACACCCCCGTCAAAGGGCTCAGCGTAAGCGCCAGCATGGTCGACTGGGGCTGGATCGACTGGGCGTCGAATCCAAAAATCTACGAAGCCAAAATGACCGGCGGAAAATTTGAATTTGCCGGGCTCACCAGCCTCGACGGCGATTTTAACCAGATTATAGACACCCTGCAAAACGTATTTGACTTCCGGGACAGGGCCGGAAAGGCTTACCGCGCTCCCCTTCCGGGAAAAATTTACGTCAGCGCCACCTACGGCCTGACGAAAAACGACAAGTTCGGCTTTCTTTTCAGCACGCGCGCGCTGGACGGTTTTTCGCGCACCACCTTTACGTTGATGTACAACCGTTCGGTAGGGCGTTGGTTTTCCATAGCGGCAGGCAACAATTTCATGGCCTCGAAAATCTTCAATCCCAGCATTGCGTTCAATTTAAGGGGCGGCGCCTTCCAGTTCTACATGGCGGCGGAAAACATCTCCTCCTTCAATCCCGCCCGCACCCGCACCCTCCATTTGCAGTTCGGAATAAACCTCACATTTTTGAACAAAACCCCCAAAAAACCAAAAACAGACGTGGAGACAGACAGTGGGCAGTAGGCAGTTTTCAGTTTTCAGTAGGCAGTCTTTAGTTGAAAATTGAAAATTAGCTGGCGCCAGCCCATTTTCAACTTTCAACTTCCTACATAAAAAATCCGCCGGCATGTTTCCATACCGGCGTCTTTTCAAATTTACGGCAAAGGCTGTCGGCGTCAGCCACTGCCTACTGCCCACTGCCTACTGCTACTGGGTCTACGGGATTATCGCGCTCTTCATCGTGCTCCACGGCCCTTTTTCGCCCCGGGTGTTTTCCCACCGGAGGGCGAAGTAGAGGGTTTTGCCGC